>CADBRM010000112.1 GCA_902797085.1 uncultured Methanobacteriaceae archaeon | reverse complement strand
TGAAATCATTTGAAACATTTGTGATATTGGTTGTGTATCCTGCAACAGCAACCTCAACAATTGAATACTCATATTCTTTACCATTTTCATAGAATTTAGGTAAATCATTGAAAGTGTATTTCCAATTGCTTGAAGCATTCAATACTGCAACACGATATTCATCACCATTCTGTAACAGTTTAACTGTCACATTTGCCGGTCTGATACCATCCTGATTATCACCATCAGTCCAAACTTTTTCCACACTAACTGAAGTATTCTCGGTGATATGGCTGTTCAACACTTTGAAAACACCTTCACAGAAGACAATACCAGTAGTATAACCTTTTACAGCATCTTCAGTAACATTATACTTTATCAAAGTACCATTATCACGATATTTAGGCAAGTTAACAAATGTATAATTCCAGTCAGTACCGTTAACCTGAACAGAATCAACAACCTTACCATCAGCCACTAAGTTAACAGTAATATTGTCAGGCCTTACACCATCCCTATTCTCACTGTCATTCCAAACCTTAGCCACTTTTACCGTAATATTTTCGGTAATGTGAGTGTTGTTTACTATGAAACTATTTGAGTCATTAGTTATGTTTACAGTGTAACCTTTAGGCACATATAATTCCACCACAGTATAATTTATTAATTCGCCATTTGAATATTGATCTAAATCTTCAAACAGGTATGTCCAATTGTTTTCATCAGATAACCTGATTTCCCTTACTGCGGTCACATTGTTAGCATATAATTGAACGGTTACGTAATCCGGTCTGATACCATCCTGATTACCGTTATCTGTCCATACCTTGGTAACGTTTACTTTTGTTTTGTTAATGTTATGGGTGTTGGTTACTGTATAATTGTTTACTGTAACCCTGTTGATTGCAGCATCATAACCAACGGCTACATTAACTTCTTCAATGCTGTAATTTATTACTGTTCCATTGCTATAGTAAACTGATAAGTTTCCAAATGTATAAGTCCAGTTGGTACTGTTTATTTGTACTGTCTGGTTAATTGCACCATCAGCCAGTAAGTTAATGGTTACATTATTTGGTCTGATTCCATCCTGATTACCGTTATCTTCCCAAACTTTTGTTACATTTACTTCGGTAACTTCATGTTCATGAGTGTTAGTAATATTTGCTGAATAATTTAGTGTGTTTGGAATATAGGTATAGTGTACTGATATTAAATTTTGCCAACGATTATGCAATGGTACATAGTAATAAAATTGGTATATCCATCTTCCGGTATCTGTCTCATTTAATATACCATGATTATCATAGGATTTGCCGGATTTAACTTGATCAACAGTTTCATTTATTACTGAACTAACGATATCCTCGTCTACACCAAAATTAAGTCTCCAGAAATTACTATGATCTAAATAGTTATATGGAACATAATTAAAATCTAGATATTGTCCCAGGAATATCCATATGAGATTATTTAATGTACTGGCAATACCATTTTCTAATGTGAAATTTGTTCCATCATGTTCATGATTAATAATTAATGTTCTGATGTAAGGTAAGACATCTTCACCGGTTAATGGATTAATGATTGTTTCATTGGTAAATAAATATCTCATATACGGCATATATATAGGATTTTCGTCAGAGTCATAATCATATTCCATGTCCGGATTATAGTAAGAACCCCAATTCATACAATAAGCATAGTTACCGTCAGACATCAAATATGGATTCATTCCTTTCTTAGCATAGACGAATAATACATCATCCTCACTAACTGTTAAATTAGAAGCATAATAATGCTCATTTTCAGGATATTCGACATTGACCATTAAATCATCTTCTGCAGATGCAGTAAATGATACAAACCCATTACTTAAGTCTTCTTCAAGGAAAATGTCTCCTGTTTGGTTATAAACTATTACTTTTCCATCAGTGACAATGTCACCATCATCATTTGTAACCGTTATTCTGTAATATCCAACATTATGAGATAATTTGAACAATTCCAGATGTAGATGGGAACGGTTTTTTTCATGTTTTTCTATGGAAATATTATAAGAAACATCATATCCCTCAGGAACAACTTCCTCAACAGTATAGTTTACTTCTTTTGCGTTGATGTATTTAGGTAATGTCATATTATATGTCCAGTTTTCTTCCTTGGTTAATAATACTCTTTGATACTCAATACCATCAGCATAGATTATTACCTGAAGCTTATCAGGACGTAAGCCATCAACATTGTCACTGTCATTCCAAGTCTTGTTGATTGACAGGTTAAATGTTGTTATACGATGACTATTTATTACAGTGAAGTTTGTACTTTGATTTTTAATAGTTACATAATAATCATCAGGTACATTAACTTCTTCAACAGTATAATTGACGATAACAGAATTTTCATCAAATTTTGGTATATTGCTGATTGTTTTTGTCCAATTATTGTTTTCATTTAATACTATCAAATCATCAAAGCCGGTTTGATTGGAATATACGTGAATAATCACATATTCCGGCCTGATACCATCCTTATTATCATGATCATCCCATATTTTGGTAACATTTAAGTCGGTTAATTCATATGAATTTAGAATTTTGAAACCTGTTGAGAGATTTGTTACCGGATAAACCAATTCTTTAAGATATTTTTCTGAATTCTGTTCCATTGTTGGCATGAATGGATTGACTTCTTCAGTTTCGTTAATGATTGCAGCAACATATCCTCCGGATACATTGACCTCTTCAAGAGTATAGTTGATTACATTCACATATTCTGCTTCTCTCATAACCAAACCGTAACTGATGATATTGCCGTCTGAATCATAGGTTTCCAGATCACCGAAGATATACTCATAACTTGTTGAGTTAAATCTTACACCTGCAAATTCGGCATAATCAGACAATGCTATGGTAACACCTTTTTCTCTTAAAGTTTCATTATTTAACGTTACTTTGATGTTGGTTATAGCATTGGCCACAGTTTCATTAGTTACTATCAGAATAGCGTTTGTTGCACTTGTTCTGAAAACATAATTCGTAATTTCAGTACCGTTTTTATTATATTTCGGTAATATAACAGAACCTGACCAATTGTCCTCTTCTGTTAAATAAATATATGGTTGTAAATATTGCTGACCTTTAATCGGATAGACGATCACATAGTCAGCTGTTGGAGTATCATCTTCCCATTCAATCTTAAATGTAAAATTCAGTGCATCATACTGTTGTGTTTGCACGGTGAAATCCGGTTCGGTTAATGGTTCATAATATATCTTATATACCGGTAAATCAGTGAAGTTATACTTCCAACCATTTTCTGAATCCAATGTTGCGTTAGCAACAATTGTTCCGTCAGCCAATAACCTTACTGTTATATTATCCGGCCTGGTATTAAAGCCATTATCGAAATCCTTCCATTCTTTTGATACATTTATTTTATTAAATATATTAAATCCAAAAAGATTTTGATAACGATTTCCATCATCATCCGGTTCTGTGTAATAGATATAGAATTGATATGACAAATGATCGGAATCGTAAAAGCTTCCTGTATTATTTATGCCTTTTCCGGATGCTACGATATCCATTATTTCCCTAACAAAATCAATTCTTTGAGGACCGTCAGTTTTAAATCTTTCCTGACTCAATGCATTATCCGGATCAGTATAATTATATCCGTTCGTAAATGCATGAAGCAGCCATCCGATTTGAGGTTTTCCAGCACTTTGTGATGTAAAGTTTTCAGTATCATTGAAATGGTAATACAGGGCCGTTCTGATGTATGATAAAACATCTTCACCGGTAAGAGGATGAATAATTTTCTCATCCGTTTATGTGAGCCTCTTATAAATACCCGGCAAATAATATGCTCCGTTAGTAACTTTCCATTAGGCATTATATGGTTCTTTTCCTCAACACAGTATGCCCATGTAGTATCGTTCATTAAGAATGGCAATCCATAAGATGACCAATAATAATTCTGGTAATACTTATACCAATTTGCCAATGGACTGTATGTTCCATTGGATACTATGGAATTTTCGTTGGTAACATATTTTAATACACTATCTTCGATTCTTGGTCTGTCAACATATGTGTTGGTCAATGTAACACTTTTCAACAACTTATTCAAATTACCGTCATAAACCATAGAATCGTCTGCGATTTGACTAGTACGTCTGACTCTTAAAGGATCTACAGCAACATATTCACTACTGATATTCACCCTGTAATCATCAGACAGTTCCACTTCACCAATTGTATAGTCCACAACATTAATAATACTATATTTGATTAATGCATAATCTGAATCGGGATCATTTACCCTAATTGTTGAAAAAGTCCAATCATCATCTTCGGTTAAATTCACATTAACCAAGGATGCACCGTTTCTGAATAATCCTACTGAAATCCTACCTGATTCCGGATGATTGTTTACTTTAACTGTAACCTTTTTACCTGTGAATTCATCAGAAACATTTAAAGTGAAATAATTTGTTGAACCATATAATCTTCCGTCACTATATACACGAATAACCTTGTATACTATTTCATTTCCGTCTGAATCATATTTTGGTTTATTGTAAAAATAAGCTACTTTCCCAGAATAGGACATCTTATTAATATCTCCAATTACTTTACCATTTGCAGTGATATTATAATAAACAATACCGGTACCCGTTCTTCTTACAGTTAAATTGACCAATGCAGTATCTTCAATATCCAACTCATAATCGTCGGAACTCATTGGACAATTGAAATCATATATTTCATATACAGGTAATTGTGAGAAATTTCCTTTCCAGTCATTTAATTCATTAAGATTAATGCTATCAACATATTTTCCATTAGCAAATAATTGAATTGTTAGATTATCCGGCCTTTGATCAGCAAATCCTGTATCATTCCAAACTTTAGTAACATTAATATTTGTATATATCTTATATCCTATTGCATCAAAATAATTTCTTGTATTTAACGCATCATCACTTTGATAGAGATAGAACTGATATGTTAGATAGTCTGAACCCTTATAGGAACCAGAACTGCTTATGCCGTTACCATTTTGAACTTGGTCATATGTCTCATTAACATAATAACTAATCTTTTTACCTGTTACTACAAGATTATCGCCATATGTTGACGAATTGGTATAATCATACTTATAATTGGTAAATCTTGATAAAATCTGTTGAAGATCATTACTCATGGGATTTCCATCAAAGGTACTGTCCATATAATTATAAATAAGTGTTCTAATATATGGCAAAATGTTTTCATTAGTTTTTGGATGAATAATTTCATAGTCATCAGTTAACGTAATTCTTTTATAGATACCTGGAGGTACACTTGAAGAAGAACCGCCGGGATCATTAACACCGGACGTTCCATTCTGCAGTGAGAATACCCATGTGGTATCATTCATTAACCATGGTCTTTGATACATCAGCCATTTTTGAGAATCCTTAAATATAATGGGAGTATATCTTTCATCAGATGTTTCACTGGAATCGTCATCCGTTTTGACATTATTAGCATTTTGGACTTTAACTAAATTTTTATTTTCTTCAGTTTTCTGTGATTCATCAGTAAAAATAGGAGTCATCTTTTCACTTGATGATACATAATCCAAGTCAGATTCCGTGACTGTAACTCTTGCATCAGAAATTTGCTTGGAGTTTTGAAGATTCGTGTTATCCTCCAAAATTTTGACATTATTATCTATACTTTCTTGCTTAATACTAGTTATAACCAGATTAGCCGAATTTATTGATTTTTCATTGATTCTTGAAATATTTAAAATAATATTTCCATGACTTGAGTTACTTGTTGTTATCTGTTTATCACGATTTGTATTTACAAATGTGCTTGTTGTCGTATCACTAGATTGTATTGTGTCATTTGTACTTGTTTTTTCTACGTTTGCCTCCGATTTAGCCTTTGCTATATCGGATTGTACCACGTTATCCACATCATAATTGAGGGGTGTGGATAATTTATTATTGTCTTCTATTACCAGAGAATTATCGCCTGCTTCAGATGCGAAAGCATATCCCGCACCCAAGAGTAGCACAAGAATTGTCATAAGAAATAAAAGACAGAATTTCTTATTAAATTTCATGTTGACTCCTTAATAAACATTTTTTTAATAATTTTTTTAAATTTGTCTTTGGTACTAAAACAAATAAAAAAATAGCACAACATGTCATTAACAAATGTTAAACAATAATACAAAAAATCTACAAATTATTATAAAATAATTAATAATGTTAAATCATTACAATTCTGATTTAAATTGTATTATTTTATCAAATTTAATATTCATTAAAGTAAAATCGTTTGTTGGCTATACCGTTACTTATATAGTTAGTGATTTAAATATGCTTTCATAAATTCCATTTTTAATTATGAACATTTTTTAGTATTTTTATGCCTAAGCCTATTTTATTATGCAGAAAAAACGCCATTATTAAAAAAAAAATATACTGACATTTCCATTTATTGATATTGTTTAAGAATAATAGTATAAATATAATAATCTCAAATATAATCCAATCAAATACGTTAAAATCCATTATGTTAAAGTTAATTGATAATAATTAAAGCAATAGCCTTTATAATAATTATAAAATTTATAAACTTAAATATACCAATATATTAAATTAAGAGTTCTAAAAACTATTTTTTAAGGATTATAACCTTTATTAATGAAAAAAGAAGTTTTTTTATTGATGATTTATGTTGAAAAAATATTATATAAAAAAATAGTTGATGAAGAATATTTATTATTCTTCCGTTGGTTCATAGTTGTGTCTTAGCCTACTTAGGTATATGTTTGCCCATGTGAAGCTGATTATTCCTCCTATGAATCCTCCTGTTACTACTCCATAGTATATTCC
>CADBRM010000111.1 GCA_902797085.1 uncultured Methanobacteriaceae archaeon | reverse complement strand
GGACTCTGATTTCATGATGCCAATCATATCGTTAAGCTTGTCAGCATCCCAATTTTCTTTTTCCATAAAGAAGCTTCTGGTAATGTCATATCTTCTTTTTGCACCTAACATTCCCCAACTGCAAAATACAGGTCCCTGTACAGGAATTAATACTTCTTTCATATTCAATGTGTCCATAATGTTACAGGCAAATAATCCGAATGCTCCACCACTGCTTACCAAACTGTAATCACGTGGATCATTACCTCTCTGCATTGTGATAAGCCTTAATGAATCGGCCATCAGTTCACTAGCTACTTTATAAATAATTACACATGCATCGTTGACACTGATATTTAACGGTTCAGCCACATATTCCCTGATAGCGTTAATGGCATTTGTCTTGGATAATTCCAGTTTACCTGCTAGGAAATTGCTTTCATCAATTAATCCTAAAACTAATAAGGCATCGGTGATGGTTGGTCTTTTTCCTCCTAAATTATAACATGCAGGTCCTGGAACACTACCTGCTGATTCTGGTCCAACAAATACCCTTTTACTTTCATCAACACTAATAATACTTCCTCCACCTGCACCGATAGAGTTGATGTCCATCATAGGAAGAGTAATTGGATAACCTTCTATACGAGATTCCGGTACCAATTTTGTTTCATTGTTATCAATAATGTGTAGGTCAAAACTTGTTCCACCCATATCTCCAAGTACCAAATGCTTCTTGTCAAGTATTATACTGAGATTCTCATTACCTACTCCGCCACCTGCAGGTCCGGAAAGTAATGATTTAGCGGATATTTTATTCATGGTAGGAACATCAGATAATCCTCCGCTGTTCATCATAATATTAATTGGCTTATCCCATCCGTACTCTAATAATCTTCTTTTCAAATCATCCAGATAAGTTGATACAATGGGTGTAACATAAGCATTAATCACGGTGGTGGTTGTTCTTTCATACTCTCTAATTTGTGGTGATATATCACTGGACAATGATACGAACACATCAGGAAGTTCCTCTTTAATGATATCCCTAACACGCCTTTCATTCTCAGGATTCAAAAATGAGAATAAAAAACAGACCGCTATTGATTCAACATTTTCTTCTTTACATTTTCTGCAGGCTTCCCTGACTGAATCTTCGTCTAGCTTTTTAATGATTGTACCATCATATTTGACACGTTCAGTGATACCAATTCTTAATCTGCGCGGTACAAGTATCGGTGGAGTTACGGCTCTAATATCCCATTGGTTGTCAAGTTGTGAACGTCTGATTTCCAATGCATCCCTGAATCCCTCAGTAGTAAATAATGCAGTTTTAACTCCCTTTTTTTCAAGTAATGCGTTAAGAGCCAAAGTTGTTCCGTGACTAATCTGTGAGGTGTTTTTCAACAGTTCTTCCAAGCTACAATCCCAACTGTTTGCTAACTCTTTTAAACCAGAGATTATACCCTCCGCCGGATTTTCATGATCAGTGGGATTCTTTATGAAAATCTTCTTGTTTATACCTTCATCCATACTTCCCACTGAAGTATAATCAGTAAATGTTCCACCAGTATCAATTGCAATTTTTAGCATCTAATCAACCTCACAGTGCATATTTATGTAATCTCTTTACAGCTTCTTGTACATCAGGATTCAGTTCAATTTTTGGTGAGAAACCTTCTAATGGTTTTGTAGCATCCACACCCATCTTACTAGTTCTGCTGAGTTCATCAGTAGATGGATCCAATGTTTCACCCATACCCATATGTTGAGGTATAATAATTACGTCCTTATCTGCCTGAAGCCTGGTTGCCATAGCCCACAATACTTCTTGCTCATTGAACACATCCACATCTTCATCTACAACTATCGCTAATTTGATATGATGGTCTACTGCAAATGCAGCAAATACTGCTTGCATAGCCTGTCCTTCCGCTATCTTCTTCATGGAAATATAACAGTGGAATATTCCACAACTGCTTACCGGACAACTTACAGCTTTTACATTAGGTAATGTCTGTCTAAGAGCATTAAGAACATCACCTTCCCTTTGAATGGCTACAACTGTAATATGTTCACTGCTGAAACCCGGTGTTAAATCATGGAATAATGGTTTTTCCCTGTAATGTATAGCTTTAACTTTAAATAAGTTTTCAGTGCTTCTATGACAGGCATAATTTGTAAATTCTGCAAATGGACCTTCTTTTTCTCTTACATTTGCAAGAATTTCTCCTTCAATAACAAATTCTGCATAAGCAGGGACTTGGATATCAACGGTACTACAATCAGCCACTTCTAATTCTTCACCAAATAATCCTGCGATGGCACCGTACTTACCTTTATGATATGGTACTAATGCTTGGGAACCGAGTGAAATGTTAGGATGCACACCGATAACTATTGCCGCTTCCAAATTTTCACCCTTTTCTTCACTTCTTCTGAAGTATTCCCATAGCCTCTGTCTTGAATGTAGGGATATTCCTAATTTATCTTTACCTTTAAGTTGCATTCTATGGAAACCCAAGGTTTCAGAGCCGCTTTCAGGATCTTTGGCTATTACAAGACCACTGGTTAAATATGGTCCTGCATCTATTGGAAAATGAGTAATTATTGGTAGTTTATATAAATCTACTTCATCATCAACCATAGAGTTTGCCATGAAAGGGGGATTTTCAATAACTTTCTGGGTATCAATTCTGTTTTTGATTCGTTTAGCATATTCTTCAGCAACGTTTTTTCCTTCAACACCCATTGCTTTGGCAAATCTTTCACGGGTACCAAGAACGTTAGTGACTACCGGAATTTCATTACCTTCAACATTATCAAAAATCATTATTGGATATTTGTGCTCTTTTTCTAAATCCATCATTAATGTACTGATTTCATATTCTTTTTTAACTTCTTCTGTAACGTGTTTAACTATTCCTTCTTTTTTCCATTCTTCAAATAACGGTCTCCAATCTTGATTTGACATCAATATCCACCTCAAAAAAATTAAGAATTAATTGATTAAAAGCGTATAAAATTCTTGTGTAGGAAAAATTATTTTATACTTATTGCTATAAAAAGTTATATTAATTGATATATAAATGTATTTGGTTAAAAAAATCAATATTTCTTTATATTATTCATTATTTAGTGATAATATTCATTTTTTATGTAAAAAAGGGCCTATTTTTAAAGTATTTTTGAATACATTACTTTATCAATTAGTTTATAGGGATAATGATAAATAGGTATTTATTACAAATAATTAATTAAACAATGATTATAGAAAATTCTATAAGTTTTACTTGAAAAAAACACGTTAAATTCAATACATTTTTATCGGGGAGGTAAACATGTATAATAATCGAATGTTAAGATTAGAGAAATCATATACATTAGATGAAAAAATCAAGACTATGTCAACGAAAGAATATTATGAAAAATATGTGGACTTTAGTGAAACATCGGAATCATGTAAAATATGTGATATGTATAATAATAACTGGTCTTGCCCGCCGTTTGAAAATGATGTGATGAACTCTTGGCAAAAATATGAGAATATTGATCTGATATTGACGAGATTACATTTCAATGAGTTCATAACAGAAAACATATATGAGAAAGAAGAAATCGACACGATATTGCATTTAACTCTCTTCAATGAAAAAAAGAAACTGCTACAAAGGATTAGGAAAAAAATATCCCTTGATGAAAATTTTCCTAAGGATACGATGATATTGTCAACAGGATATTGTAATATATGTCCGACATGTAGCAAACAAGAGGGTAGACCTTGCAGATATCCAAAAAATAAGTTACATAGCATTGAATCCATAGGTGGACTTGTTACTAAAACAACTTATGAGGAATTTGATACGGAGATACAATGGATTGATATGGAAAAGGGAGTAATTCCAGAATATTTAACCTTGCTAATGGGTGTATTGTATTAATATTTGTAGCAATCTTTAGTGTGATTATCTATAATTCCAATGGCCTCCAGATAGGAATAGATTGTTACAGAACCAACAAATTTCATTCCTCTTTTTTTCAGGTCTTTAGCAATCATATCGGAGGTGCTTGATTTTGTCAAGTAATTTTCATCAGTATCTTTCAATATTTTATTATCTGTAAAACTCCAAATGTATTTGGAAAATGTTCCGAACTCTTTCTGTATCTGCTTGAAAATTTTTGCATTATTAATTGATGCTTCAATTTTTCCTTTGTGTCTGATTATCGACTCGTTATTCATCAGTTCATCAATTTTATTTTCATCGTATTTGACTATTTTTTCTATATTGAAGTTGTCGTAGGATTTACGAAATGCTTCCCTTTTCTTGAGTATTGTTATCCAGGACAATCCTGCCTGAAAGCATTCAAGAATCAGCATTTCAAATAGTGTTTCATCATCATATACAGCTATTCCCCATTCATTGTCATGATAATCCAGATATATTTCTTCTTTATTTTCCACCCATTGGCATCGTTTTTTCTTATTCATATAGTACTTCCTAATCTTTCTATAACTATCTGTTTACTATCCAATATAAATCTTATTAAAGACAGGTCTTGATAAGTATTCTCGGGTGATGAAAAGTAATAAGGGAGGAAATGAAAATGGATAAGGGAGATTTCTGTAACAAATATTAAAAACATATATTTTTTAAAAAAATAATATAATTAAATATGAATATTTTTAAATACCTATGTCATCAGAGGCCTGACAGATCATTTTTCTATAAGGGACGTCAATTTCCATTATGTGCCAGATGTACCGGTTTTGTAATAGGAACTCTTGTTTTCTCTTTATACTCCCTATCAGTACCTGTTTTTTATACTTATAATTTGTTATATCTGTCAATACTATTACAATTGCCGTATGTCATTGATGGAACAACACAATTTATCGGTTTAAGGGAAAGTAATAATATCCTAAGGTTCATTACAGGATTAATTGGTGCATTCGGTTTAATCATTATGGCAAGGATATTTAAAATTGTACTTTCTCAGATTTTATTTATATAAAAAGGATTAGAAGACTAATCCTCCGAAATATTAGATAAAATTTCTTCTTTATCAACATATTCCGGAAGATTATAATAACTTATCCATTTTTTTAAGTATGCATATTCTTTTTCATCAATATTACCATCGCAATTAAGAACACTGAATAATCCATTAAATATCTGGTAGTTAATCTCTTCTTCAGAAAAGTATTCGTAGTTTCTAACAAAAGACACTGATTTAATAAGTTTCCTCTTCTCTTGCTTGGTAATAGATTCCATTTTAACGAAATATTCTAATTTGGTCAATATTCCATTGAAAATAGTGTATTCCCTATTTTCAAAATTTTCATTTAACCACTTTTCAAATAAGGATAATTGGTTCTGTGTAATATTCTCCTTATAGTTTAGTGCTTGACACATTCCATAAAGATTATTGATATTTTCTACACATTCCCTATTTAATTGATTAAATTCTCTTCTGTTGTAGGAGTATATCCTTTCATCAAGAGGGGTAATTTTTCTAATTGAATTCAAATATTTGAATAGTTCATAACTGGCTTTTGCATCTTCCAAGGCATTATGTGCATCATATTTGATGTTCAAATAATTCATGATATTCTCTAAAGCATAGGATTTTAGTTCCAATCGTTTAAAAGCCAGTTTAAGTGTACAATAATATTTGAAGCTTGGAGCTTTAATGTTATAATGCTCCAGGGCAGTTGAAATAACATTCAAATCAAAAGTTATGTTATGGCCTACGATAGGGTATGAATTTAATAATTCTTTTATTTCCGGCTAGAATTCATTAAATTTGGGTTTATCCTTTACCATTTCAGAATCGATACCAGTCATTTCTATGATAAAATCTTCGAATGTATCCTCCGGATTAATCAATGAGTAAACAGTATCTTTAATTTCGTTATTTTCAACAATTACTATTCCTATGGCTGATATTGAACTTCTTGATCTATTTGGTGTTTCTATATCCAATACAATATAATTTTCCATTTATATTACCTCTGGAATACAACAATGCAATAATATATATACTATATATTCCTTAATATTATATATTAAAGTTAAGGTTCTAAAGGAGGTTTATAATTTGACTGAAACAATTGGTGAAAGATTAAAATTCCTTCGTAAACAACATCATTTTACTCAAACACAGATAGCAGATTACTTGGAATTTCAACAAGGTCAAATAGCTAAATTAGAAAATAACCAAAGAAAATTAAAAGTCTCTTCACTTGAAAAATTATGTGAATTATATAACGTTGATGAAGACTATATTTTAGACGGTGTAGAAGATTATTCCAAGCATGATTTTGCATTCAGGTCTAATGTTCAAAATTTAAATTTATATACGATATCAAGTATGAATAAAATTATTCATAACATCCAATTATTATCTGATCTTCTGGATGAAGAAATAATAGAAAAAGAAGAATATCATGATGGATATCTGGAAATAACCGAAAAAGCTAAAGCATGCAGAAGAATATGGGATATTGATGAATATACTCCTATAGACATATTTAGGGTAGTGCTCGATAAATTGGAAAACGTAACCATATGTTTTTTAGATGTTGAAGAAAACTTCAGTGGTTCTTCAATAAAGACTAGGGGTCAAACAATAATATTTATCAATTCCAATCATCCTTTAGGTAGACAAAGATTTACTTTAGCTCATGAAATATATCACATAAAATATGATGATGAATTTGTCAATTGCGATTTAGACCATGGCAATGACGAAAATGAGGAAAGGGCAGATATGTTTGCTTCAGCATTGCTTATGAGCAAAGAAGCACTTTTTAATTATGAAATGACCAATAAAATTAAGAAATGGAATTTGGATGAAATCATTAAAGCAGAACAGTATTTCCAAATTAGCCATAAGGCTATGCTAAGAAAACTAACTGAAACTGAAAGGATAACGGAAGAAGAATCATCAGAATTAATTTCCGATATAAATTACAATGCCAGAATCAGAGGATATGATGTTAAATTATACAATCCTTATTCACATGAGGATAATTTAATTCTTGGCAATTATATTCAATTGATAAATAAGGCTTATGAACAAGGAAAAATATCTGAAAGTAAGAAAAAAGAATTAATTCTTGAATCTTTTAATAATGATCTGTTAAATTCTAATGAAATGGATGATTTAATTGAAGCATAAAATTTTAATATTTGAAAATGATTGTTTTGAAACACTCTTTTCAACTGATATAGAAATATTGAATAAAATATGTTCCGAAATAGTTGTTCCCATTTTTTCTTTCGAAGATTTTCAGTATACTACCAATAAAAAGATAATTGATGCAATAGAGGAATGTATCAGTTCAAAGTTGCTTACTGTTGGTGATTTTTATCATGACACTGAAGAATATCAGCTGTATAAAAAACTTACAAAAGGAAAAAATTGTGTATGTAGAGGAAAATGTGAATCAATGGCTATTAGTTTAGCTAAGTTTAAAAATCTTACTATATTATCAAACAATAACTTAAATTTTTGTAAAGAATTTCATATTCAGAGGTTGTCAATGGTTGATCTGATTACCAATGCTTACCTGAATAATCTTATTACTATTGAAGAAGCCGAATTAATCTGGTCTAAACTAATCGTCAAGTCTAATAATTATACTACCTTCACACAATTTATCAGTACTAAAATGGAAACATAACTTAATTCATGAAGTGTTAAATATGAAAATTTGTTTATTCGGAGCTGGAAGTAAAAATATTGATGAAGAATATCTGAAAATTGGCTATGAACTTGGTTCTAAAATAGCTAAACATGATCATTCATTAGTATTTGGTGGTGGAAATGATGGCATGATGGGTTCTGTAGCAAATGGAGTTAAAGATAATGGTGGTCAAATAACTGCCATAGTGCCTGAATGGATGGGAGAGTTTGAAGATTTATTCACTGATTATGATACTATAATCTATACATTAAGTATGGATGAAAGGAAACAGAAGTTTATCTCCAGCTCAGATTCATTTTTAATTGTTCCAGGCGGAATAGGAACCCTCGATGAATTTTTTGAAGTGTTGACTTTGAAAAAGTTAAAAAAACATGACATGGATATCGTGATTTTTAATATGAATCACTTCTTCGATAAGATGTTGGATATGTTAAACTCCATGATGGAGGAAGGTTTTGTAGACAGGGATATTAATGAATTGTTTGTAGTCACTTACTCTATTGATGAAACTGTGAATGCTTTCATTCATTAGTCCTCTTTTCAGAAACTACTATCAGTAATCCGTTAGGATCATAGAATGTAGCGACTTTGAAATCTCCTTTTTCTAATGGTTTACTCAGTAGTTCAATATTCTTTTTTTCCAGTTCTTCAATATAATTGTCCAATGAATCTACTTCAAAACCAATACTGCTTATTTTTGGTTCTTCCTTGTTTTCTATTAATTCTATAATGTTATCCCCGTCACTGAACATTGCCATTGAGAATTTGTTCGGTATGTCATATTCTTCAATTTTCTTCAGTTTCAATATTTCCGTGTAGAATCTTGCTGATTCTTGAATATCCTTTACAATTAAGGTATTGTATTTTATTTTCATATTTTCACCATTTATAATAATATTTAGCCCCTTTGATTAAATCACATTTGACTAAGCTTTTGTAATTTAATGGTATGATTTTATAGTTTAATATGCTTTTTGGTAGTTTTCATAGCTGTAGTATCCTTTGTCAAAGAGTAATATGTCTAATGGCTTGATTATTGTTGGTTTTTGTAGGTTTTCCATTATTTCTGTGAATAATTTTGAATTGTGAGGTGCTCCTTGATGGATTAGTATCATTACTGGAGTTAATGAGTCTTTTTCTAATACTATAGTAACTTTATGGCCTATATAATGTCCTTTAGAGGATGAATATGACCATTTTAAATCTAATTTTTCAAGATATTTCTTGCTATATATGGATCTTAAAAAATTCATATCAACATCTACAGGAGTTGCATCAACTAAAAAAGTTAATTTTTTATTGTGTTTAGGTGTAAAATTAGTTTTTAATAATCTGTTAACTAAATTAACAATAGTCTTAATGTTAATTTTAGATAAACGAGTAATTACGGAGTTTAATGTTGGAACTTCATTTATGTTACATAATTTTCTAAGCTGTGAATTGTTTTTTAATTTGTCTAAGATGAATGATAATTTATAATCATATGTAAAGCTTAAGAATGAATTTTTAGTCTGTTATGAATGTTTCAATAGGTTTTATACCATATGAAGCAATAATTTGCCGACTTTTTTTAGAATCGATAAAATTAAATATTTCTTTTAACATACTGTAATTAGAGCCTTGTTTACTAAAATACAAATGATGTTTCATGTAATCGCCAATATAATATATGTAACTCATTGTATATAAATATTAGTATACAATGACTATTTTTTACTAATTTAAGATATAATACTATTGTATTATTTAAAAATAAGGCTATTTTTATAAAAAGATTAAGAAATTAAGAACTATTTGCTCTTGAAAAAATAGATTTTTATCTGGGGGCTAATAATATTGATATCTCATTTTTAATATATTTATTATCAGAAGTGTTTGTTATGAATAAAAAACTAGAATTAATTTCAAATTATAATCCATCTTTAAGAGAAAGCGATCCTGAATTGACGGACATATTGGATAATTTTTTATCAAAACAGGTATTTGAGGAAAGTACTCTGTCTGACAGGGAGAGATTGATGGTTACTATTGCATGTCAAATTGCAAATCAATCCATAAAACTCTATGAAAACATAGTAAAAATAGCACTTGATATAGGTGTTACTCCAATAGAAATAAAAGAAATATTATATCATTCATTAGTTTACATAGGACTATCAAAATCTTATGAGTTTATTGATAAAACCAATGAAATTTTTAAGGAATTAAATATTAAACTGCCATTAGAAGAGCAGGCAACAGTAAAATATGAAGATAGACAAAGGGCAGGTTATGATATTCAAGTCAGGAACTTTGGAAAAGAATTCATTGACAGTAGTATGGATAGCGCTCCAGAAGGACAGAAACATTTATGGACTTTCATAAACACTTATGCATTTGGGGATTTTTATACCAGAAATGGACTAAGTGACCAGGACAGAGAATTAATATCATTTACGTATATCCTGTCTTTGAGGGGTTGCGAAAATCAACTGGACATACATACTAAAGGAAACTTACAGTTAGGAAATGACAAAGAGAAATTGGTAAGTGTTGTAACAGTGCTCATACCTTATATAGGATTTCCAAGAGCACATAATGCCTTGGCTATAGTCAATAGGGTATGTGATGAATTAGAATAAGTGCTACGAAATTATTTATGGAAGTTGAAATTCATTGTAAAAAGTAATGTACTGAAAAAGTACATTCACTTATAAATGATAAAATACTTCGCCGTTTTCTTCTGTTTTCTTAATTTTTCCTTGTCCGACGAGCTGATCAAGTACTCCTTGAATAACAGCTGCAGGTACTGGAATTGGACTTTTTTCAGATACAATTTTTGCAATGTCGTTTGCTGATAATTTTGCATTTCCTAATAATCCTGTAATCATATTTGGGTCTACCATATTTAATCCTCCTTATATATTTATTACTTTATCTTCTTTATTTAAAATTATTATTATTTATATATCATTTCTTTTTATTGTATTCTTAGATTAATCTAGCCCTATTTTTTGTTAAAAGTATGATTTTTGTTTTATAAAATAACATATTAACATTTGTTCATATGTTGTATCGTTCAATAAAGCTATGATTTATCATATTAACATCTGTTCATACGTTATGTATAATACTAAGTACAATACAATAGTAAAAATTATTAAAAATCAATAAAACTTAAATTTATTCAAAAAAAACTAAGGGTATACCCCTATATGTTATATTAACTATTTATATTAGTTTAATTAAACACTAATATAACAATAAAATTAATAATTGTCGGAGGTTGAAACATGCACATACCCGATGGATTAATAGGTGAAAATCCTTTCACAGAGGCTGTCGAACATGGTCATGAACATGCACATGAATTATTAGAAAACGGCCCATTAGGACATGCCTTAATTAATCCCAATTATCTGTTAATAATATTTGCTGTTGTTGCAATAATATTGATTGCTATTGTATTCTATAGGTATAGAAAAAATCATAATGAGAAGGATATAGTAAAAATAGCATTGTTTACCGTTGCAGTTGTCATTATTCAAATGATTGAAATTCCATTGCCAGTAGCTGCATGTGCACATATATCATTAATCACTGTCTTAGCATTATATGATTTGGACATGTCGATGATTGTCTTTACGTTTGTAACTATTATTCAATCATTCTTTGGTGAGGGTGGAATAAGTACATTAGGATTTAATCTAGTTAACCTAGCAATCCTTGCTCCACTAATAGCTTACTTCGTATATCAACTAACATGTAAAATCAATAAAAATATTGGACTGTTCCTATCAGGATTTATAACAATAACATTGCTTGGAGTAATAGTTGGAATTGAATATGCTATTGCAGGAACATTCCCGTTAAGTTATGGTTTAACAGTAATTACACCAGTAGAAGCTGTTATCGGAGTCATAGAAGGAATTGTAACAGTATTTGTAATGAATGCTTTACATAAAGTAAAACCTGAATTAGCTCCAGTAATGGATGATTAAACTTTTTTTCTTTTTTTTATTTTAAAAATAGTCTTCTTAAAAAGTAGGAGATTAAAGTATAAATAATTATACTATTATATTATGTCTTTTTTTAATAAGTTCATTGATAATTCCAATTAAACAAGTATTAAACAGTTACATTTTGTGCAAAGATAGCATCTTCAATATCACTGTCAAATGCACTATCTGTAATATATACTTCTGCACGTACAGGTTTATATTTCTGGTTTGTTAAGTAAGCTGAACCGGATACTTTGATTAATTGGTCTTTTGAAGGACTGTTAGTATTCCATACCAAAGGACTTTTATCAACTACTGCATTATCTGCATCATAAAAGATAACAGTCATTTCAGGATAATCAAATTCTTTTATAGGTGTAATTTGACAATTTACATTATATGTTGAATATCCTTCATAAGAAATACTCAAATCAGTTACATTAAGATCTTCGCTTTCTGTGGCGAAGTCAAATATACCTGCATTAGCACTTGATACACTTTATACTACAGTAAATAATACTATTAGATTAATAATAATTTCTTATTCGCTGACATTACTTTTTATTTTGTCTTATGAATCAGATTAACAATATGTTAGTATTTAAAAAGTATTAAAATCACTAATCAATGTTTATGTAAATTTAAAGTTTTTATAATCAATTAATTATAGAAATATTTTCAAGAAATAATCTTTAAATGTTTTAGTAAATAAATAATCAAAATAAGCAGTAAATATTCTAAATAAGAATAAAACTAGTTCTATTATTCTTATCTGGTGTATTGGCGTATACAAGAATAATAGATAACTAGAAATATCCTTTAATTATGGTATACATTTTTCAATGTATGGTTTAGTGTTTATAATCGGCAATTTATAAACATAGCGATTCTTTCTTATTTTAATTATTTACTCTTATATAATGATAATAAAAAGGTAATGTTATGTTCAATTGTTCAAATGAAAATATAAGAGAAATATTTTTCTTCACTTCTTATTCTGATATATGTAACTTGAAATCAATTTTATATAATGAAGATTATTTTATTACAGAATGTTAGTGATACTATGATACAATTATATACGGATGAAGAAAGCAATATAGTATACACTAGTTGGGTTCTGAAACTAAATAAGGATACTAGACAAAGGAAAAATAAATCAGGTGAAATAAAAACATATAATAGTTATTTTACTAGTTTTCCACAAGAATTATATGATTTCTTTAATATTAATGATGAAACGTTATATCTGGTTAAGGATTATAATATAAAATCCGATGTAATAATCACTGATACAGAACCGACTCTACCTGTAAATTATGTTCCAGTTAAGTTAATTACAAGACGAAAAAATCAGAACAGGAAAAACAGAATTCCCACAACTTCCTTTATCCTTTCAAAAAAGATTTTTAAGAATCTTGAAACGTGTAATAAAGTAAGGTTCACATTATATCCCAACTCCAAAGAAAGATACAGAAATAAATTAGGAAAAATCACAATAGAAATTATTTAATATATCATAAAATCTATCTTCTATTAACTACATAAATATATTTAAAGTCAATAGGGGCATATGATGAATTGGAAGGAATTATTTGATGAAGATAGACTACTCATGGGATATAACTATTTTTTAGAAGATAGGGTATATGATGTAGTATTAACCGAAAATAGTATTACAAGTAAAGTGGAAGGATCAAGATCACATATCTATGAAGTTAAGATAACATTCAATGAAAACAAAATTGAATCATTATACTGTACTTGTCCCTATTGCTATGCTGATTTTAATTGTAAACATATGGTAGCAACACTACATAAAATGGAAGAAATAAATAGCAATACAAAAAATAATATTCTGGATAGTAATTACGATGAATTATCCTTATTCAGTGAATTAATAAAAACAGCTGATGAAAAACAGTTGCGTAGCTATATTTTTGACAAATTCAAAGAAGACAATGATTTCATAGAAGATTTTATAAACAATTTCCAAAAAGAGTTTACTCCAGAAGACTTCGACAACTATGAAAACATGTTAGATAACATATTTAATATTGACATTGTGGAATTGTATAATGAAAACGGATTCTATCAGGAAACACCATTCCACAAATACCTGGAGAATTTCATCAACGAAAAAATCAGCCTGCTATATAAAAATAAGGAATATCCATATGTGCTTCAATTACTATACATAATCTATGAAAACATTTCAGAAAAAATAGATGTCACACAGTACATTGAAATAAACAACATTTTAGACAGCTGCAATTATTATCTGGAAAAGGTTATTGAAGTACAAAACACTATAGAAAATGAAGAGATATTCAGTTATCTGATAAACAAGATTCGTTATGATTACAATCAGGATATAACAAAATGTTTCATTGACATCTGCATAAAGAAATTCAACTCCACCACATATATACAGCAATTGGATGAATCGATAGATTACCTGATAGAAAACAATGAAGTGTCTGATGAAATATTATTGTCCAAATATGAAATAATGAAGATAAGGGATTACCCTGATAAAAAGCAATGCGAGTTTCTAAAAACGTATAAAGATCACGTACAGGTCATGCAGATACTGGTGAACAATGAGATTGAAAAGAATAACATTGAAGGTGCAATAGACTTACTAAATGAAAACAAAGAGATCCACGGAGAAACTTATTCATTAGAAAACAATGTCCTGCTATTAGAATTATATAAAATCAAACAAGATAAAGAAAGAGCTGTTGATGAAATAAAAAACATATTATATGAATATAATATCAAGGACATGACATTTGTCAATGACTTAAAAGAATTATCTGATGAAAAAGAATGGAAGGAAGAAAAATCCAATTTGATAAATTTTTATCAGGAAACATTTTCATATGACTTTTTAAACAGGATATTTGTTGAAGAAGAAGATTATGAAGACCTCTTTAAAAATGTAACAAAGAACTGCAACATCCAAACAATAGAAAAATATAGGAAATACTATGAAAAAGAACATTCACGGGATATCTTAAAGATTTATAAGCAGTATATATTAGAGCAAGCAAAAACTGCTAAAAACATATCCGCATACACGTTAATATTAACATATATAGACTACATGTTGAGTTACAGGGATAGTACTGAAATTGTTAGGGATCTGATATCAGTATTAAAAAATAAATACAATCAAAGAAAGTTGTTCATGGAAAAAATTGAAGAACTGGAAATAATCAATTCGTTACAATAGGTTATCCTATGGAATTATATACTTTCAGAGTGTTGATTATTCTCAAGAGGACAATGAAGTGAGTATCCTTTTTTTAGTTGATCAATTAATAATAGAAAGCTTAATGTGGAAAACTGAAAGTGAATAAATGCTTTTGACTACTGTGGTACTGTTGAAAAGGATTCTTAAATAATTTTAAAAAAATAGTTTAGTGCTTAATTAAGAAAAAAAAGAAATAAATAATAATTTTATTCTAAGTCGAATTGTGTTAGGAATTTTGGAATTGCTTGGTTGTTGTTGAT
>CADBRM010000110.1 GCA_902797085.1 uncultured Methanobacteriaceae archaeon | reverse complement strand
GATGGATGATTTGGATCTTGATGCTGTTCGTAAGGCCAGACGTTATAAGATTTTGCCTCATGAATATCTGGATGAATATGATTATTCAATTTGGATAGATGCAAATTTCGATATTATAGGTAATATTAAACAATATGTTGATAAATATTGTAAAAACAACAAATTCCTGGCAATTAAGCATGATTTAAGGGATTGTATTTATGATGAAGCTGAAGCATGCATTGAAATGGAAAAAGATGATGAAAAAATAATTAATATACAAATAGAAAAATATAAAGGATTAAATTATCCGGAACATTATGGATTGATAGCCAGTGGTATTCTATTTAGAGATCACCACGATGAAGAAGTAAAAAAAGTATCAAATGATTGGTTTGAAGAAGTATTAAATTATAGTAGACGTGACCAGTTGAGTTTTAATTTCGTTACTTGGAAAAATGATTTTGTATATGATGAATCTCCATTATTCTATTTCAAAAATCAATATTTCCAAAGATTAAGTCATGTTCTTAACGGATATAATGAATTTAAGTACACAACTCAACAAATAAATGATATTTTGGAATCATTTAAGGATAAAGTGACAATTGTCATACCAGTATACAATGCCTATGAAGAAACGCAGCAATGCATAGAAAGTGTTCTAAAATATACCAATGTTCCGTTTGAATTGTTATTGATAAACGATTGTAGTCCAGATAAACGAATAAAACCTTTACTGGATGATTATGCTAAATTGGATAATGTAACAGTAATTCATAATGAAAGAAATCAGGGTTTCGTAAAAAATGTAAACCTATCATTTGAACAGACAACTGGAGATGTGGTATTATTAAACAGTGATACAGAGGTGACGCCTAAATGGTTACAAAAAATTAAGACATTGGCATACAGCGACAAGCAGATTGCTACAGTAACACCTATCTCAAATAATGCAGGGGTATTCAGTGTACCTAAACTTAATGAAAACAATACGATTGATTCTCAACTTGGACTGGTGGGAACATCAAATGTTATTGAAAAAATAAGTACTCTGGATGAAATAGATACTCCTACAGCAAATGGATATTGTATGTACATTAAAAGAGAAGCAATTTACTCTGCAGGATTCTTTGACATAGCATTTGGTAAGGGTTACGGTGAAGAAAATGATTATTCAATCAGATTATTAAAAAATAATTGGAAGCATGTGGTTGACACATCAACATATATTTACCATAAGGGCAGCGTATCATTTTCTAAAGAAAAGGATGTTCTTATCCAACAGAATAGGGATCTTTTGGATGAAAGATATCCTTTGTACAAAGAAAAAGTTAACATATTCAAAAGCTCCAAAAAATATTATAATCAACGAAGAAAAATCCAAAGGGTATTATCGTCAAATAAGGTACATCAATTCAATAAACAGAGAATTTTATATGTTATTCATGAAGGAAATGGTGGAACACTGCATACTAGTGTTGAATTAATGAAGCATGTGAACGAACATTATGAAACATATGTTCTAACAGCAAGCAAAACTCATGTAAAACTGTTCAGATATTATGAAGGTGTAGGGGACAAATCAGAAGATGATGCGGATGATGAATTCAAGAATAATCTCTTTGAATTAACTAGGTGGCCTATAAATGGTGTTTCATTACAAAATCCATATGATGATGAATTTGCACAGATATATTTCAACATAATCCAAAAATTGAAAATTGACATTATACACATTCGTCATTTAATAAGACATACTTTTGACTTACCGCGAATAGCTAATATGTTGGGAATACCTGTAATATTATCATTCCATGACTTCTATTACATATGTCCATCACATTGCTTAATTGATGATTATCATAATTATTGTGCTGGTCATTGTACCCACTATGATGATGAGCCTCAACTGCAATGCTCAGTAAGTGGTGGTATACAAGTTCCTATACTGAAAACTTTCGTAAAAAAATGGAGGGAATACGTTAGTGAAATGTTCGGATATTGTTCCAGTTTTGTAACTACATCCAAATCAGCATATGATTTATATGTTGAGTTTTATCCGGAATTGAAGGAAAGACAATTTGATATTATAGAACATGGACGTGATTTAACAACTCCTCAATATGATGGCAATCAATTACCCCTTTTTAGTCAGGATGAACCAATAAGAATACTCTTCCCTGGACATATAAACTATAATAAGGGTGGTTTATTAATTAAAAATATTAAAGAGTTGGATACAGACAATCGATTAGAATTCCATTATATGGGTAATTTAAGAGAAGATTTTAAATTGGAGGAAGTGGGAATACATCATGGATATTATAAACGAAGTGAATTCTGTAAATATGTGCATGAAATCAAGCCTCACTTTATAGGAATCTTGTCAATATGGCCTGAAACGTACTGTCATACACTTTCTGAAGCATGGAGTTGTGGTGTTCCTGTACTCGTGCTAGAACTTGGTGCATTGGGAGAAAGAGTAAATAAAAATGGTGGAGGATATTTCTTAGAAAATGATGCACAGAAGGCATATGATAAAATCATGGAAATATCAGAAAACGTTGATGAATATGCAAAAATTACTGAAGAAATATCAAAAATCAAATTTAAAACCACTAAGGAAATGTCTGAGGAATATCTGGATATTTATAATAATTTTTTAATCTAAAACCAAACTAATCTTCTATTTTTTTTAATTTTTTTTGTTAATCAAAAAGCGGGCAAAATAAGTAAAAAGGTGGTTAAGGAGTATAAATGTTATACTCTGGTAATTTCAGATATTGTTGTTTTATATCCTTCGTATGCTGTTCTGGCTCCAGTAACTAATGTAACACTTTTTACATTATTAATGTTGCTAGGAATACTTATAGTTAATGAAATTTTACCATTGGTTACATCAACTGTTGTTTTATTGTTAATGGATACAGTAACTCCATTGATTTTTACATTTAATTTGTTAATACCAATTACATAATTATCTTTATAATCCTTAATGTCTCCTACAATTTTTAACTCGTGGGAAGTCATATTTGCTACAATATTGGTATTGGAAATTGTTATGTTACTTTTTAATACGTTGAATGATGTAGTGTTTTTAGTATCAGGATAGTAATTAGGGTTTACGTAAGCTGCTGTAACATTGTAATATCTAATTGTCTTATCGTTTGAAATTGCAGCCATTCCTGCTGGAACTACATAATCATAGGTTGCTATACCATTATTAACTTTAGCTTGTATTTGTTTACCATTAGAATCTTTAAGTGTGACTCCATTTAATTTAAAGAACACATAACTTTCAGCGTTATTTTCAGGTACTGATGATTTTGTATTTTTAGTAATATCAGTAACTTTTGCTATGAATTTAATTGTTTCATACTGTTTTTGTGTACTTGGGGACGTAGTTATGGTTATTGAAGATTTTCTTAAGGAAATTTCTGCTGTTGTAATGTCTTTTGTGTTGTTTGCCAGATATTTGTTTGATCCGCTGTATGAAGCACTGATGTTTTTTGCTCCACGAATTGCCTTGGTAGCAGTTGTCGTGAATGTTACAACACCATTTTTAACACTAATTTTATTAGGGCTTGAAGAACCATCGAATGAACCGTCTGTCTGTAGGGATTTTCCATTTAGTTTAAATACTAAATTACCTCCGGTAACGGCATTTCCATCAATATCTTTAACATAAGCAGTAAATGTGATAGGATCTCCTACAACACCAAATACTTGATCGACTGTTACAACAGTTGCTTTTTTGACTATAGGAACAATAATCTCTTGTATGGTTCCAAGATTATATATTGTGTCGTTATATACTTTTCCTGAGATTTGAATGTTTTTGAAGTTGTTTCCACCGTAGTATAATTTACTTAAAACATTACCTGTTTTATCATTGTATATTGCTCCACCACGTATTTCATTGGAAGCGGTATTTTTTGTATTGAATGTATTGCCGGTAACATTTAATGTTCCGATATTGTTATATAAAGCTCCACCATATACTTTATATCCGTTATTTGTATTGTTAAACACATTATTACTTACGGTTAATGTTGCATTTCTGTTGAATATTATTCCACCGGATAAACTATCGGTCTGTTCTGAAGCAGTTACTTTCACATCTGAAATTATATTATCTTTAAAAGAAGATACTCCTATTTCATTGTATAGTAATCCTCCTCTAAGACTTTTAGTAGTTACATTAATGTTTGTGAATATGTTGTTGGTGATGGTTGCTTGTGATTCGTAATTATCTATCACTCCACCTCTAATTGCATCATTAGGTGCATTTAACACAGTATTTTTGAATGTGTTGTTTGATACTACCAATGTGGTTTTATAGTTGTGTATTGCTCTGCCAATGTTTTTTTCAAAAACATTTGAAATAATATTTACTTTTCCACCGGATAGAGTGTAAATTACACCTGTTTTATCATTGTTGTTTGATGAACTGGCTTTGTTACTAATGAATTTTGAATTTTCTATTTGTAATGAACCGCCATATTCTCCAGTACTCCAGATTGCTCCACCTTGAGCAGCACTGTTGGAAGTGAATAGGCAGTTGTTTATTACGGTTGTTCCTCTATTGGCAATAGCTCCACCTTTTCCGGTTGAAACATCGTTTGTAAAGTTACAATTGTTTAATGTTAATTTTGCATTGTTGGAAACAACTATTGCACCGGATTGGGAAGTTCCTTTAGTGTTTTTAATTACTAAATCATTAATGATAACATTATTGTTTTGTCCAATGGTTAAAAATGTTTTTGTGTTACTTCCATCAATGATTGCACCATTACCATTAATAATTATATTTTTTGTATATCCCTTATTATTGATATTTAAAGCATCAGTAATGGCATATGTGCTCTTTTTTATATTTATTGTTTTATTAACCTCATTATCGTTTAATTCAGTTTTTAATGAATTATAATTATTTATTTCAACTGTTTTTTCTGTTTTTAAATTTTCGTTAATAATTTGTGTTTTTGTTATGTCTTTATTAATTTCAACATTATCCGTTGTGGTATCTATACCTGTGTCATCCATATCATTTGTTGCATAAGAACAGGATATGCTAAAGATTAATAAAATAATTAACAGAACCAAATATTTTATATTTTTATTCATATAATCAGTCCTAACTTATAATTAATGCTTTTATAAGTATGATTTATTATTTCTATTTAATCTTATTTATATTATCTAATTAATTAGTGAAATTTCAATAATTTATCAATAATATTTAGTAAAAGATAATAATAGTTAATTATTTATTAATTAGTTTGGTATATGGCTTTTATTTATTAAATGAATATAATAATTATTAATGTCGTTAAGCATTTGATCAAAAGGAGTTATAGAAAAAGTTGGGGTTAAAGGTGTAAAGTAATAGAAAAATTAAACATCTATAATTTCTGTATTTTCTTGTTCAAGACAGTATAATAAAAGTGGAGAGCGGAATTTGAAGAATAATTTCTTATCAATATCCGAAAAATTTTCTTTAACATATGTTTTATCTAATTTTTTAAACATGCCATTAATTGTTTTACAGGTATCGTAGTCCAACTGTGTAGTACATTCGTTATTTTCAACTGATTTTATTTTATCAAAGATTAATTCACTAATTTTATTGTTGACAGAATTGTCATCTGAGTTAAATTCTTTGTTAATCTCGTAAATATCATTAATTCTATTTATGGAACTTTTTAATGCATCTATTTTATCTCTTCTATCCGTATTTTTAGTAACAAAACCACATAAATTATCAGTATATACTATGGTATCTGATTTAATGGCACTTTCATAGAAGAAATAATTTATTATATCCGGATCATCTTCTTCTAAAAAGAGTATATTTTTATGGATTAAGAAGCTTCGTTTAAAAATTGTTCCTAAAATTAGTCCATAATCTAAGAATAAAGGTTCTCTGTTTATTGTAAAAGCTTTTTCAATGAGCACATCTTTTTTATAGACTTCTTTTTTGTTATTAGTTGGAGATACACTTCCTTGTAAAATGTCTATATAGTTTTTTTGGGTTAAACTATTCAGTTTGGATAATGCATATTCTTCTAATGTGTCCTTAGCATCTAGGAAGGTAACATATTTTCCATTGGCAATAGACAATCCATGGTTTAGTAAACCACCATAACTTCTTTTATAAGATAGGAATACTTTTAATCGTGAGTCTTTTTTGCCATACTCTTTAAGAAAATCTACAGTTCCATCGGTACTTCCACCATCAATACATAATATTTCAATATTAGAAAATGTTTGTTGAGTAACACTATCGATACAGTCTTCAATTTGATTTCTATTATTAAATGTAATTATTATAACTGATATTTGTGGTTGTTTATTTTGCATCTTAATCTCTACCTTAAATTTATTGTTTGGTCTTTAGAGTTCTTATAACATCCTTGATTCTTAAAAATTTTGTCATTTTCCAACTTTTTGAAGACAATAATTTGTTATTCACATCGATAATTCTGGTATTATTTTTTTCAAGATTTTCTTCTTCATCTTTTAATTTAATTATCTTATTACTTTTCTGAATAATTTTTTGTAGCAGTTCAAACTCTTCAACATTTTCTGAAACAAGAATTCCCTCAAAAAATTTTCTATGCCCGTTGCCTAACAGTTTGATGGATTTTTCATTATTGCAATCGCTGATTATTTCAATAAATTCCTCTTTGATTGTTGAAAATAATCTTTTTTTATTATTTAAAGTACTTTGATAATAATTGTCAATATGGTTTGATAATTTATTTTTGAGTAATTCATTTTCATCAATGTCATTATAATTAGTTTTTTGATTTTTGGTATAATTATTGTTCTGATTTTCATCAGAAATACTTGAATCATTATCTAAAATCAATTCTTTAGAGTTTATTCTTAAAAATTTAGTTAACTTCCAACTATTTGAATTTAAAATATTGTTATTTATCTTTTGGTTGTATTCAACTTCTTTTTTAAGAGTATCTACTTTGTGATTTGCAATTTCTTCCTCTTTAAGTATATTCTTCTCAATTTCTTTAAGCTGTTTATATGATGTTTTTGAATAATTGTCATCAGTAGAGTATTGTTGGGATAGTTTAATGAAATTTTTTAACATATTGCTGTCAATATACATGTTATTAATCAACATTTCTTCAAATAAACAATCTTTTATTAATCCGTATTCTGCTTTATATTCATCTGATGGGCCGTTCATCATAGTTAATATGTTATATCCATATTCTTTTTTATCAAAATAATCAATTATTTGAGGATTATCTGTAATAATTCTTATTAAATCCGTATCGTATATGTTCTGATTGTAATTCAGGTAATCAATTAACTTTATTTTATATAACGATAATAATTTCTGAAGATTATTGTTTTTTAAAGTATTAAAATTATTTAAAAAATTTAAAATATATTCCTTTTTACTTTCATAGGTATCATATCTGTTATGTTTCAATTCATTTGGACAACATAATGCACTGTTTGAAACGATTATTTTGTCAGTGTTTGTTAAAACTTTTATTAGAAAAGAAGAATAATCATTTATTGTTGATTCTGAAAATTCAATCCTATTTTCTATTAAAAATGATTTTTTATATATATTTTCAAAAATGGAAAGATTACTACTGAAATTTTCTGAAGAAACAATCTCATAATCTTTTGAACTATTTGTATCATTATCCCTATCAATATTACTTTTTGATCCAACAATATTTGCATCATGATTAATTCCTAGTTCATACATGACATTTAGTGATTCCCTATCCGAATATTCATTTTCATAATCTAAAAAGGATATATATGTTCCTGATGCAGAGTTTATACAATTATTGATTGTTTTTGCAAAATCTTTCTCTTCGTTAATCATTTTTATATTTTTATGTGACTGTACGTATTTATTTATGATATTTGAAGAATAATTATTTGAGATATTATTGATGCATAGAATTTCTATATCTTCAATTGTTTGATTAAGAATACTTTCTATTGATTTGTTTATGTTTGAATAATTGTTTGGTAGCATTATTGTTGATATTTTTACCATTTATATTCCTCAAATTTATTATTAATGATTTTTTTTTATTATAGATAGTAATAATATCTATGAAAACAATAATATATAGATTTTAGTGTTTATTTTCTTTTGGTAGAAAATATTATTAAAGATAGACATTTTCTTCTTAGTAAATGAGTCTTTTTATAGAAAATTGAACTTTAAAACGCTTATGTTGAAACAATAATTTATATCCTCTAATAACAACTTTTATTAATAAAGTAAAAGATATAATTCATTAATATAGACAATAGGGAAAATATATAATAACGGTTGATACAATGGAAGAAGTAACAATAATGTCTGCTTCACATATTATCGGTGGATTTATTGCTGGTGTCATTTCATTTTTATTTTCAGTAAAAGGTATATTGCCTATAACAAATGAAATGATTGGTGTATTAATTTCACTTATTCTTGTGTACGGACTTGGAAAATATGCAGAGAAAAAATATGGACGAGAAAAAATCTCATTAGGTTCTTGGATTAGTAACGGAGTTTTACCATTCTACTTGATGTGGATGACCGTATGGATTATGTTATTAAATTATGTAGTAATTTAAGATAATCATTTCAACACCTTTTTTTATAAATATACTTTTTTTGATCGAACTTTAAGGAATAATTATGTGTTCTATAATAGGAATTAACGGATTTAATGCTAAAAATGATTTATTTGAGATGTTGAATGTATTGTCATATAGGGGACCTGACGCTAAAGGAGTTTATTCTTGTGGAAAAGTATACAAAAATGAATGTGCTGATGAAATTCCCGAATCCGATTTTATGTTAGCTCATAATTTATTGTCAATTGTTGGAAATAATGAAACGCAACCTATTCAATCAGCTAACATTACATTAGTTGCCAATGCTGAAATCTATAATTACGATTCTCTAATAAAAGAATTTGAGTTAACTAATATTAAAACAGACTCTGATTGTGAAATCATATTAAAACTTATAGAAAAATTCTATGAAAATGATTTAAAAAGTGCTGTTTTAAAGACTATTGAATTACTTGATGGTGACTATGCATTTTCTGTAACGGACAATAAGGATTATATGGTAATAAGGGATAAAGTCGGTGTAAAACCATTGTATTATGCTAAAGATGAGGGTAAGTTTGCATTTGCCTCAGAAAGTAAAGCATTAAAACAAATTAATTTAACGGATATTCAATCATTAAATCCTCGAAAAGCAATAATTAACGATGAAATAATAACAATAAGGGAAGAGTATCTTAGGTATGAATCTGATGATGATTATCAAAAATTGAAAGATGAATTAAAGCAAGCAATTATGCAGGCAACAATAAAAAGAATTAAAGGTTTGGATAGAGTATCCCTGCTTTTTTCTGCAGGTGTTGACAGCACGTTAATAGCAGTTTTGTTAAAGGAATTTGGTATTGATACAACTCTATATACCGTTGGTACGGAAAATAGTCAGGACCTGAAATTTGCAAAAAAAGTAGCATGTGATATAAGCTTACCATTAAAGACAAGGATAATCGACAAAGAGATTATTGAAGAGAACTTCGTTAAAACATTAAATATCATAGAAGATAATAACCTTATGAAAATTGGTGTTGGAATGACTATTTACTTAACTAGTCAACTTGCAAAAGAGGATAATCATAAGGTTATACTGTCGGGTCAAGGTGCAGATGAATTATTTGCAGGGTATAACAGGTACAGGAAGAAGTACAACACACCTTCTGATTTGATTGATGAATTAACACATGACTTAAATAACATGTATCATGTAAACCTTGAACGTGATGATAAAGCTACAATGGCAAATTCAGTGGAACTTAGAGTTCCATTCCTTGATAAACAGGTTATAGAAACAGCCACTAAAATACCAATAAAATATTTATTACATTCTGAAGAAGATTCCATCAGAAAACATTTATTAAGGGATGTTGCTTATGAATTGGGAGTACCCAATTACATTGCATACAGACCAAAGAAAGCAGCCCAATATGGTACTGGTATTGACAAAGTTATCAAAAAGAAAATAATTAAACAGGATTATTATAAGAGAATCTTGGAAAAATATTAGTTATTCTCTTTAATTACTAACTTATTTAAATTAAAAATGACAAAATAAATAACATAAACAAAATAATGTGTTTTAATAGATAAATTACTTAGGAGCAAAAATATATGGGAATAGAAAAAGAAGCAGAAAACATATTAAACAAATTTTCAGAAGTATTAGATCAAATACCTGATTTGGAAGAAACAAGATACATCGTAGACAATCTTAATAGGACAAGAGAAGATGTAATGGAAAGTAATAATCCAGAAAAAATTTTAAGAAATGCACATGTTGATAAACAGGGTAGCGTAGTAGCAGAAAAAGGGAAATGGACGAAATGAGATTAAAATTATTGATAGAATTACCAGATACTCCTGGACAATTAGTAAATATATTACAACCATTATCTAGTTTTGGGGCTAATGTATCTACAATAATTCATGAACACGATAACAGAACTGCAGATGGAAAAATTCCAGTACATTTCACTTTAGATGGTTCAAAAGAGATTCTTGAAAAAGGGGTAGAATTCATTCGTGGACAAGATGTGGACATTGTAGAAATTGATGGTATTTTACAGAAAGAAACACAAACATTCCTGTTATTAGGTAATATACCAACAGCTGATATTATGCAGACAGTTCATAAAATTGATGAATTAGAAGATGTAAAAATTTCCAGTGTTGATTTAAATATTGGAAATAATCTTCAAGAATCCGTGTGTAAAATAGTCATTGAAACAAGTGAAAATAATCGTTTAGAAGCTATAAACTTCATTCAAGATATTGCAGATAATGACAATTTAGTATTAATTAAGGAGATTTAAGGGAGATTATTTCAATGACCGTTAAAAAAATGAGATTATGTGTTCTTGGTTTTGGTGCTGTAGGACAAGGTGTTGCAAATGTTATATCAATGAAACATGAAGAATTAATTGAAAGATATAATCTTGACATTCAAATTACAGCGATAGCTGACAGGTCTGGGGCAGCAATTAACCCGGACGGACTGGATTTACAATTAGCATTAGATACCAAGTATGAAACTGGAAAAATAAAGGATTACCCTGAATTTGGGGTTAGCGATGTAGATGGATTGGAAGTTCTTGACATGGCAGAATATGATTGTTTGGTTGAAGCAACGCCAACAAACATTGATGATGGTGAACCAACACAATCAAACATTCTTAAAGCAATGAATGATAAAAAAGATGTTGTTACATCAAATAAGGGTCCATTAGCATTAAATTTTAAAACATTAGTTGATGCGGCTAAGGATAATGATGTGAAATTTAGATTTGAAGCATCAGTTGGAGGGGCTATGCCCGTCATTAACACTGCACGTCAATCATTGGCAGGTAATCAAATTCAATCCGTACAGGGGATATTGAACGGTACAACAAATTATATCTTATCACGTATGGCTAATGAAGGAACAGAATATGAACCTACATTAAAAGAAGCACAGGAATTAGGTATTGCTGAAACAAATCCTTATCAGGATGTTGAAGGATTGGATGCAGCATGTAAAATAGTTATTATTGCTAATTCATTAATGGGTTGGGATGTATCACTTAAAGATGTTTCATTACATGGAATATCTGATATCACATCTAATGCTGTTCAATTAGCTCTTAAAGATGGTTATCTTATTAAGTTAGTTGCTGAAGCAAAAGATGGTAAACTTACAGTTGCTCCAATGTTAGTAAAACAGGGTTCACCATTTGCAGTAAATGGTACATTAAACGTTATCAATTTTAAAACAGATTTATCTGATAATGTAACGGTAGTTGGAGTGGGAGCTGGTTCAATAGAAACGGCATCTGCAATTCTCAGTGACATTATCAGCATAGGAAAAGCTAATACTAATTAAGTATTGCTTTCTGCTTCTATTTTTTTTTAAACACAAAATTATTTTAGATAGAAATATTATTCGAGTGATTATTATGGCAGATGAAAAATATGTGGCACCACCATGGATCAAATATCCAACTTCCCCTAGGCATTCCAATTTCTGGAAAACTGGAAGTGGTGCAGAATACTTACTTACCTATAAAGAAAATGTTAATGATGAAGAAGAATATCTTAAACTATTCCCACAAGCTCCAACATTTGGTGAAGATATCACACCAGCAGATTCTTTAAGTCAAGAAGCAAAAGATTACCTGAACTCACCATCAAAGCCTTTATTCATTAAATTATGGGAAAATGATGGAAAGCCTAAGTATGATATTAAATTAGATGATAGAAAGAATCAGGTTTACATGTTTGATACTTTATTATTTGATAAGTCATCACATATACACATAGGAACAGAAAAATATGACAGTGCAAATGACATTTATGAACTAGTCAAATCAGAAATTTGTGATTACTCTCCAGAAGTATGGGAAGAACTAAAATACACAGTATTGATTAATGCAGTTTACTTTAAAATAGTTTCAGATATTAATTTTACAAAAGAATTAATTAAAACTAAAAACAGAGATATATTATTTAGAAGTGAAAACTTAGAATTAGGTGTAGAAGAATTAGAGGATGGTTCTTTTAGAGGTAATAACGTATTAGGCAGAGCAGTAATGGAAATTAGAGATGTCGTTAAAGATGTTTATGAAAATTACAATCTTATTGATTGGGATATTTCTGGTGAACCATATTCTAAAGAACATTGTGCATGTTTATTACACTAATATCTTCCAATATTGAATTAAAATATATAATAATAGTTAAACAGTGATAAAAATGAAATATGTAATAGTTATAGCAGATGGAATGGCAGATGAACCATTGGAACAATTAAACGGAAAAACTCCTGTAGTGGAAGCAAATACTCCTAATATGGATTTTATTGCTAAAAATGGTTACACAGGTTTGGTAAAAAATGTACCTGATGGGATGACTCCTGGTTCTGATGTAGCAAACACTTCCATCATGGGATTTGATCCTTCAATGTTAAAAGGAAGAGGACCATTAGAAGCTCCTAGTGTGGGAGTATCTTTAGGTGATAATGATGTGGCATTTAGATTAAACTTCATAAATGTTAAAGATGGTAAAATTAATGATTTTACTGCTGATCACATTTCAACAGAAGAAGCCGAGGAACTTATCAAGGCATTAAATGAAAACTTTGGTGATTTGGGTAGTTTTTATCCGGGTGTCAGTTACAGAAACTTATTTGTTATCGATGACCTTGAAATGGAAGAATTAAAATCAACTCCTCCACATGATGTGGTGGGTCAAGCTGTAAGTGAACATATTCTAAAACCTGATAACGAAAAATCACAGTTAATTAATAAGTTAATGGAAGACTCTATGGAAGTACTGGAAAATCATCCTGTAAACCAAAAAAGGGTAGCTGAAGGAAAATTGCCAGCAAATATGATTTGGTTATGGGGTCAAGGTGCAAAACCGGTTATAGGAAACTTCCCTGAAAAGTATAATATGTCCGGAGCAACAATTACGGGAGTTGACTTATTAAAAGGTATTAGTACTTATATTGATTTGGATGTAATTGAAGTACCTGGTGCAACAGCATATTTTGATACTAACTATGAAAACAAGGTCGATTATGCTTTAGAGTCATTAAAAACTCATGATGTACAATTTATACATATTGAAGCACCTGATGAAGCTGGACATGAAGGAAATTTACCAGAAAAAATTAGAGCAATAGAAAATATCGATAGTATCATCCTAGAAAAATTATTTAAAAAATTACCGGAGATTGATTCTGAGTATACTATTGCGTTATTACCTGATCATCCAACCCCTATTGATATTAAAACCCATACTATGACGCCTGTACCATTTGCAGTATATAGTACTAGCATTAAAGAACCAGATGAAACAGAATTCTATTCTGAAGATATGTCTAATGGAAAATATGGTACAATTATAGGTCATACTTTATTAAGTGAAATGATAAAAATTAGTAAAGAATAATTTTTATTTTTTTTTAATTTTTTAAATCATTTACTAATTCTTTCCATAAAGCACTTTCCATATTTCTTTTATAATATATTTTTATTAATTCAAGTGTTTTATAACCCTCTTCAGTTAATTTGTATATTTTAACATTTTTTTTCTTGTGAATTCCATTATAAAATTCAATTAACTTGTTTTGATTCATTTCTTTTAATAATGGGTATATTTTGTTTGCTTTTGTGGATTTCATTAATCCTATTTCAATTTGTGGCTTGAAAAATTCATCTATCTTTTTCATTATCATGTAACCATGCATATCCTTTTTAGAAAGATACCACAATACTAAAAACGATGTAAAAGCTTTACTGGCTCCTTTGATAAAAATTCCATTATTTTTTAACTTTTTAAGAGTATATTGTTCATTTAAATCAATAGTATCTTCATCGTTATTATTGTTCATAATTTAATATTTGTTTTTGATATATAAAATACTTTTATTATTATTTCTATTATTTTAATAAAAAATTGTTCTTTTATTTAGTTTTTACACTTTCATATTTATACAATACAAATTTTAATCATGTCCTTTTTTTTCAAACAATTCCAAATTAATTTATTCTAAAATATGATAACTCTAAATATGATTACTTAGAAATATTATATTATAATTAATTATTTTAAACATGTTGCAAATATTTATAATGTAACATAAACATAATATAAAATAATAATTATTATATTGTTTAAAATATAATGATTATATTGATAATTTTATAACATTTTAAGGGAAGAGTTGATAATCTTGTCAAAATATATTGTAGTAACTGGTGGTGTTGTAAGTTCTATTGGTAAAGGAATTACATCAGCATCAATAGGCAGAATATTAAGGTCATGTGGTGTAAATGTTACAGCAATCAAAATAGATCCATATCTTAACTGGGATTCTGGAACATTAAACCCCTACCAACATGGAGAAGTATACGTAACAGATGATGGTATGGAATGTGATTTGGATTTGGGTCACTATGAAAGATTCCTTGATACGGAATTATCAGGAAAAGCAAACATAACAACAGGAAAAGTATACTCTTCTGTAATAGAGAAAGAAAGAAAAGGAGAATACTTGGGTTCATGTGTACAAATCATTCCACACATTACTGATGAAATCAAATTAATGATTAGAAATGTTGCTAACAAAACCAAAGCAGAAGTGGTAATGGTTGAAGTGGGAGGAACAGTCGGTGATATTGAAAGTCAACCGTTTATTGAAGCTGTTCGTCAATTAAAAAATGAGGAAGGACACGAAAATTGTATGTTCGTCCATGTAACATATGTACCGTATCTTAAAGCAGCAAAAGAATTCAAAACTAAACCAACACAACATAGTACAAAAGAGCTAAGAGGTTTAGGAATTAATCCTGACATGATTGTATGCAGATCAGAATTGTTGTTGGATGCAAAACTTAAAGAAAAGATTGCACACTTCTGTGATGTTCCAAAAGAAGCAGTAATCAATACTCCTGATGCTCATTCAATCTATGAGGTACCATTAACAATGTACTCAGAAAATGTCGGGGAAATTGTACTTGATCGTCTGGGAATGGAAGTACCAAACAAAGCAGATCTTTATGATTGGAGTCAAATTGTGGAAGATTTAAAAATTGAATCTCCAAAAGTTAAGATAGGTGTTGTTGGTAAATATATTGAATTAGAAGATGCTTATATTAGTATTAGGGAAGCACTTAAACATGCAGGTGCTGCTAACAAAGTAAAAGTTGAAATTGATTGGATTAAAGCAGATAATGATTTTAATTTAGAAACCCTATCAAAATATGATGGACTCCTGATTCCTGGAGGATTTGGTGAAAGAGGAATAACGGGAAAAATTGAATCTGTTAAATATGCAATAAACAATCAAATACCTATATTCGGTATTTGTTTGGGATTACATGCTATGTCAATTGCTATTGCACAACTAAATGGTCATCCAGAAGCAAATAGTACTGAATTTGAAGAGGATTGTCCATGTCCTGTAATTGATATGATGGAGGAACAAAAGAAAATCAAAAACATGGGTGGAACAATGAGATTGGGTGCATATCCATGTAATATTAAGGAAGGAACTATTGCATATGATGCATATAAAGAAGAACAGGTCTCTGAAAGACATAGACACAGATATGAAGTTAATAATGAATATAGAGATTTATTAACGGACTATGGTGCAGTAATATCTGGTACATCACCCGATGATTTCTTAGTTGAAATGATTGAACTTAAAGATCATCCATGGTTCTTAGGTTGCCAATTCCATCCTGAATTTAAATCAAGACCTAATGCTCCTCATCCAATATTTAAATCTTTCATTAAAGCTGCTAAAGATAAAAAAGAAAACAAGCTTTAATCTTTCTCTTCCCTATTTTTTTGAAAGACATTATGATTTTATATTATATAAAAATTTTAGGAATAATTATTGTAACTGTATGTTGTGTTATTGCAACATATACTGATGTTAAACGCCAAGTCATACCTAATAAGTTAACTTTTTCAACATTATTTTTAGGTATTTTATTAGTAAGCTTTTATTACTATCTTATAAATAACTTTAATATTTTTTATTATATTTCTATAGTTATTGTCTTTATTTTTGCATATGCTCTATGGAAAATGGGAGTATGGGCTGGTGGTGATGTAAAGTTATTCACAGCCATATCTTCTTTATTGATACCCGAATTTTTAGATGTGTTACCCAATTATATGTTTTTTGGCATGTCTTTACCGTTGAATGTTTTGAATATTAATATTCCAACATTTTTGTTGATATTTAATAGTGTTTTATCAATAATGCCCATAGTGCTGCTGATAATTCTATCGATAATAATTAAAGAAAAACATTATTTAATTAAAGAGTTATTTGATTCATTAAATTTTAAAGAAGTCTTTTTATCATTAAATTCATTGATGATAGGATATGTAATTATTTCATCAATTAATGTATATTCGCCAATAAAAATTGTTATATTAATTATTGTCTCATTACTCATTTCACAAATTATAAAATATGATATATTGTTGTTAATAATTAGTTTAGCAATATTTATTCAGCAATTGCTGGATGCAAATATTTTTTTATATTTGGAAGAATTATTAATTATCTCATTAATTGTTTCAATAATAAATATTTATAAAAAAGGAATAGTTAAAGAAGCTTTAACCAAGAATATTGATGTAAACAATTTAGAAGAGGGAATGATATTATCTTATCCTTTATGTTACAGGAATAATCGTTATTTCTTTGATAAACGGGGTATATTTAAAAATATAAAAGATAAACTTAATAATTCAGATACAGAAGAAGAAATATGTGGCATTGAAGCAAAAGGTATTGATAAAAAGGATATCGACTTAATTAAACAAATACATTACATCAAAGTCGTTCCTATCAAAAGGGGATTGTCTTTTGCCCCATTTATTTTATGTGGTTTAGTAATCACATTTTCAATAGGCAATACGGTAGAGTTAATCAGAATCCTTTTGGAGTTGATATAATGGATTTAAAGGGTCAGATTGCATTGGAATATCTTTTGATGTTCTTTGTGATTTTAATCATCTTTTCGGTCATATCAATACCGTTTATAACTGGTGGAATAGAAAATATTAATGATTTAACAGAAACAATCGAGGTAAAAAGTTCTTTGATTGAGATTGGCAATAATATTAAGCTTTTCTATCCATTGGATGTTGGTTCTAAAAGAACATTTAGTGTTTATGTACCTGCAAATATTGTTCTTTATTATACAACAGACAGTAGTAGACATTATATTTATACTACTTTAACTTTATCGGATAATACCAAAAAGAGAGTTCAAGTTGAAGTTCCATGTAAAATCAGTTTTAATGGCAATGCAAATCATTATTATTCTAGTTTAAAAAAACGTTGGTATTATAATACGGAGGTTAAGTGGTTAACTTCTTCTAACGGTGAGAGAAGTATAAATATAAAATTTGAATAAAGATGTTCATATATCTTTATTCTTTTTCATCATAGCTTTTTGCTAATTCTTTAAGTTCTTTGTACATAATTTTTCTGTCTTCTTCGGACCTATTCTCATGGTAAACTATTTCTTCAAGTTCTTCCTGTCTTTTGATTATTGTATTTAAAATATCTGTAATTGGATCCGGTATTTTGCCGTGTTCTAGGTCATGTTTATGTTTGCTTTGTTGTTTTATTGATTCTAATGTTCTACCAGGAATGCCTACTATTGTAGAACCTGGAGGTGCTGGTTTGGTAACAACCGATCCTGCTCCTATTTTACAGTCATCTCCGATTTCAATGTCTCCAAGAACAATTGCATTGGTACCAACTACTACATTGTTTCCAATAGTAGGATGTCTTTTTTTACTTTCAAGACTAGTTCCACCTAATACAACTCCTTTGTACAATAGTACATCATCTCCTACAATTGTTGTTTCTCCAATAACGACTCCCATTCCATGATCTATGAAGAATCTTCTTCCAATTGTTGCTCCAGGATGTATTTCTATTCCTGTAAGAAAACGGTTTATATGTGAGATAAATCTACCAGTCAAAAGATGATTTTTTTTCCAAAACCAGTGAGCTAATTTGTGTAGCCATATCGCATGTAATCCTGGATAACATAATATTACTTCTATTGTACTTTTTGCTGCAGGATCATTTGAGAAAACAGTTTCTATGTCTTCTTTCATTCCATCAAACATTTTCTTTTGTTCCTTTTTATTATTTAATGTTAATACTTCTTTATAATTTATTTATTGTTAGTATTATTTATTTTTTATTCACACTAATAAATATAACAATCGTTATATTTATAAGTAATGTAGTCAAATATTATATTGAAGACTAAAATATATACTAAATTTAATTTTCACAATATAATTTAACATTTGTTAAATTATTTTTTAATTGGTTGAATATAACATGTCGTTTAAAATAGATATCTCAAGTATTTGCTTTTAAAAGAGTAAAGTTTTTTTATAAGTAAAAATATAACAATTGTTATATTCAATCGATTAAAATAAAATAAATTTTAATCTTAAATAATCGAATAACTTAAGAAAACAAAAAATAAACTAATATATAATGATAATCAATATACGGAAGTGAAAAAATGGCAATAGAAAATATTAAGATATTAGAAAAACCAATAGCAAATGATATTACAGAAACAATAGGAAACACTCCTTTAGTAAAAGTAAACAAATTAGCAGAAGGAATAGATGCAACAGTTTTAGTAAAAATAGAAGCATTCAACCCAGTAAGCAGTGTAAAAGATAGGGTTGCAGTATCATTAATAGAAGAAGCAGAAAAAGCTGGAAAAATAAATAAAGATACAACAATTATTGAACCAACAAGTGGTAATACTGGAATAGCATTGGCATTTGCAGCGGCTGCAAAAGGATATAAACTTAAAATAGTTTTACCTGAATCATTTTCCATAGAAAGAAGAAAATTAATCAAAATCTTCGGAGCAGATTTAGTATTAACTCCAGCATCAGAAGGAATACCTGGAGCAATTAAAGAAGCCGAAAGATTGCATGAAGAAATTGAAAATTCATTCATACCACAACAATTTGAAAACCCTGCCAATCCATTAATCCATGAAAGATTAACTGGTGAAGAAATTTGGACTGATACCCAGGGTGAAGTAGATATTGTAGTATCAGCTGCAGGAACTGGTGGAACTGCAACAGGTATTGCAAGAGCAATTAAACCTAAAAAAGAAGATTTCCAAGTTATTGTAGTTGAAGCAGCATCTTCACCAATAATTTCTAAAGGAGAAAAAGGAGCACACAAAATTCAAGGAATTAGTCCAGGATTCGTGGCAGACACTTTAGACTTGGATGTAATTGATGAAGTTATTACTGTGGAAGATGAAGATGCAGGACAAGGAACAGTAAATCTGGCACAAAAAGAAGGAATACTTGCAGGTATTTCATCCGGTGCAGCAATACATGCAGCATTAGAAGTAGCTAAAAGACCAGAAAACAAAGGAAAAACTATTGTAGCAATATTACCAGATACCGGTGAAAGATACTTAAGTGTAGACTGGTTAGCTGAATTATACTATTAAATTACTCCACTTCACCTCCCTTTTATTCCTTAAATCATATTTAATCACTATGGGTAAATAAGATAATCTTTTATCTTATACTTTTTTTTTTACTGTGAGTGTTAGACAAAACTCTTAAATCACTTTTTAAATTAAAATTTCTTTAATTTTATCTTATTTTCAAATATTACTTATCTTAATTAGTTTTTTTTTTAAACTTATTTTTTTGTGTAGAAAAAAATTTACTATTTTTTCTTAGATTTAATCACTTATTTTTCGTATTCAACATAATTTTTATATATTATTTTGCATATAATTTATTATAATTATTTAGAATTAAATATTAGTTATTATTTATAAGTTATAAGTAGTTTTAAGTATTATTTAATTGTTATGAGTAATATTATTGAGTGTTTAATATTTGTTTATGATATTTGTTTATATTAGGTGATGTTTTATGTATTCTGAGTTTTTTGAAGAACGTGCAAAATTTTTGCGTGAAAGTGGATTGATTAATTGTGTTTTGGATGATGATTTGTTGTTTTTTGTTATGTATTTTGTTGAGAATTATTGTCAAGATAGTTGTGGTTATTTTGAACAAAAAGGAACTGGACGTCCTCGTTATCCTATTAAGAATATGATTGGATTGCTTTTGTATGCTTATTGTAATAAAGTGTTCTCTCCAAAGGATATAGAGAGTAATTCACGTACTAATATTCCATATATGGTGTTGTTGGATGGATTGACACCTTCTAGTCGTAGCATTAGTAGGTATCGTTTCGTTTTAGGTTGTTATTATAAGTCAATTCTTTCTAGAACGTTGCAGTTGGCTGTTGATCTAGGTTTAACGGATTTTGATCATGTGGCAATTGATGGAACTATAATTAAAGCTTATAACAGTTCATATAATGTTATACATAAATCTGATGTTAATCGTTTGATTAAAATACTGGAAAATGATGATTATGATGAAGAGATTATAAATAAATTAAGAAAACCGGCATATAATTTGTTAAATGATGATATGAAGTTAAAAGAAAAAATTGATTTTTTATATCATTTGAAAGAAGAATTAAAAAGTGGTGGACAAAAAACTGTGGCATTGTATGATAGTGAAGCTCGTTGGATGCTAAATAAAAAAGGAAAAGAAGAGATATCTTATAACTTACAAACAGCCGTAGACTACACTAGTGAACTAATACTGGCAATACATGTTTCTAATCATCCTACAGACCATTATCAACTACCACCTACACTAACCAAAGCAATACAAAACAGTCCACTACCATTAAAGAAAATAAGTGCCGATACCGGATATCATAATGAAGTAAGCAGCAGCATACTACAAGAATACGAACTAGACGGATACATAGTCAACAGAAAACAAACCAAGGAACACAAAAAGAAATACAACCCCCACCCATTCCACAAGGACAATATGATAGAAATCGAAGGAACAAACACCTTCTTATACTTCAACAACGAACTACTAACATTCAAATACCAATACATAGTAAATAACAAAAATAAAAAGAAAAAAGGAGACCCCTATGAAATAAAAAGAATATACAACAATCCCGAAGCATGTTACGAGTGTCCATACACTGGCCTATGCTTCACAGACTCACATACACACAGACAAGTAACAGAATACGGATCAGAATACACACAACAAATGAAATACAAACTTGAAACACAGGAAGGAAAAGAAGAATACAAAAAAAGATCTAAAACAGTAGAAGCACCATTCGGAACACTCAAACAACAATACCACATCAACAAACTACCATTCATCAAAACACAAAACATAGAAAACATAATAAACCTATACAGCATAACATACAACATAAAACGAATAATAAACATAATAAACGTAGAATTAGATGATAACGAACAATATCAAACATTTAAAAAAGAAAAAATAAAACAATACAAAATATAACAAAAATATCAAGATTAAACACATCACCACCAAAAACACTTTTTATTTTTACAAACACATAATAAAATCAATAAAAACATAACAATGTTAATTATTTTAATGAAAAATCTATAAAAATCAATAAAAATAATTGAAAATGATGCTCAAATTCCTTAAGTTCAGAAAATTAGATGAAAATAATCGTATCATAAAAAATAGCTTAAAATAATAAAACAAGTAAAAATATAAGTTTTAAAGACAAAATAAAAGAATAAATAGTTTTGTCATATACTCACTGTTTATAATAAATTTTTTAATATCTGAAAAAATATATATAATATTGCTTTAAAAACTATTGAAGGATAAATAATGATTAATGTAACTACTTTTTTAGATGCAAATGCTTGTAGATTAGACAAACCAGTCTATTATTCAATTGATAGGGAAATGAGATATAATTCAAGGGATATTTTGGGAATAGTATCTCATTTAGGTCGTGTATTATTGAATAAAGGAGTAACGAAAGGGGATAGGGTACTCATTTACTTGGAAAATTCTCCCGAATATCTGTTTTCATTTTTGGCTCTATGGCGTATAGGTGCAGTGGCAGTTCCAACAAATAGAATATATACGATTCCTGAATTAAAATATTACATTGAAGATTCCGGAGCAAAGCTCATCATAACTGATGAAGAAATACCTGAATTGGATGTTGATTTTTATATCATGCCAAAATTAGATGAATTCGTAGATGAACCGGTATTGGAAGCATGTAACACTTCATGGGATGATTTATGTCAATTGCAATATACCAGTGGAACAACAGGAAAACCAAAAGGAGCTATGTTAACCCATGGAAATTGGTTTAGTGCAATACAAAATGAATGTGATGTACTGAAAATGAATCAAGACAGTGTAATGTTTTGTATTTATCCTATGGCACATGTAGGTATTTCATGGGCTATTGCAGCTTTAAGAACAGCGGCATTATGTATAACAAAAAATTCATATACATTCCCTGAATATTTGGATATAATATTTGAAAATAAGGTTACACATGCAACAGGAATGCCTCCTGTTATTCATTCTATTGTAGCAAATCCGGAACTAGTTTCTAACAAATTATACACAGTAAAAAGTATAATATCTGGTGGTGGACCATTACATCAGGACACGTGGAAAAAATTCTATAAAAAATATGGAATTCCGGTATTAAACGCTTATGGTTCATCAGAAACTATAGTTATAGGTACAGGAACAGTAATTCGTCCTGAAGATTATGCTTCAGCAGACAGATATGAAAGTGTAGGTCATCCAGTATGTTTTACAGAGATAAAGATAGTTGATACTGAGAATCCACAAATAGAAATGGAAAAAAATGAACCTGGAGAAATAGCTTTAAGAGGACCTTCAACTGCAATCGGGTATTGGAACAAGCCTGAAGCTAATAAAGAAACGTTTACTCCTGACGGGTGGTATTTGTCTGGAGATATCGGATATGTTGATGATGATAATAGATTGTTCATTACTGACCGCAAGAAAGATATGATAATAATGTCCGGATGGAAAATTTATCCTACAGAGGTTGAGGAAGTTTTAATTGCATATGATTCTGTTGATGAAATTGGAATTTTCAGTATTCCTCATGAGCATAGAGGAGAAATTCCTGCTGCGGCTGTTGTTTGGAAGGAAGATGAAGATGAAGAGGGCTTACTGGAATATGCAAGAATGAATTTGGCCCGGTATAAAATTCCTAGAAAAATATTTACTGTTGAAGAGCTGCCACGGGTAAATAATTGGAAATTATTAAGAAGAGAGTTAAAAGAAAAATTTTTATAAATGGATAATAATAAAATATATACATAATAAAAAAAATCGGATTATCCCTGATAAATTTCAACAAATTTTGATTTAAAAAATATTGATTAATTTGAGTGTTTAAAATGCATGGTAAAACTATTAGTGAAAATGTGGAAGAATATTTGGAAACCATATACAAAAAAAGTCTTACGGACAATATGGCCAAAACAACAGAAATATCCAAAGATTTAGGTATTGCTCCAGGTAGTGTAACACAGATGCTTAAAAAATTGGAAGAAGAAGGTTTTGTGCATTATTATCAATATAAAGGAGTTAAATTAACAGATAAAGGATATAAAATAGCTAGAGGTATAGTTCGTAAACACAGATTACTTGAATCTTTCTTGTACAATACATTAGGCATTGATGTAGAAGATTTACATGAACAAGCATGTGCCATGGAACATTCACTATCTGATGAAGCGGAAAGAAAACTATGCCAGTTATTGGAGTATCCTGATCAATGTCCTGATGATCATAATATCATTCCAGTCTGTGATTTGGACATTACTACATGTTACGAATGTTCTAAGGTACATAGTATAAAGGATATTCCTAAAAGACTCGAAAATTTAATTGCAGTAGGGAATATGGTGCCTAAACAAAAAGGTAAGATAAAATTCATCCGTGGAAACAATGATAAGCTCAAAGAATTATTGGAATTGGGAATAACATTGGAAACTGAAATTACATTAATCAATTCCACTCCATTAAATGGTCCTGTAAAAGTTTTAGTGGAAGATAAAGAAGTATTATTGGATAAGGAATTATCATATAATTTGTTTGTAGTAATCGAATAATTATCTATATTAACTTAATGAAATCAATATTGTTTTATAATAATCTATATAAATTATGAAATTGAAATACAATAGTAATAAAAATATGGAGTGATTTTATGGCAAAGTATAAATGTATGTTATGTGGGTGGGTTTATGACTCAGAAAAAGGAGATGAAGCACACGGAATAGCACCTGGTACATTATTTGAAGAATTACCTGATGACTGGAAATGTCCATTATGCGGTGCAACAAAAGATATGTTCCAAGCAGTATAAACAGAAATATTTAATTAATCTATTAATTAAATCTTTATTAACCTTTTTTTTATTCAGTTATTTAATATTTTATTATTAATCTAGTTTTTATCTAATTAAACTATCTTTTTTCTATAAAATTAACTAATTCTTCTTTATTTATTGAAAATAGTTAAATATAATCAAATACAGATAAATAATTAATAATTATAATTTTTAATAATAATTTTAAACAAAAACAAAGGTGGTGAGAATATGTTACTAGTTGAAGGAGAAGTTGGTGGAAAAAAATACAGAGAACCATTTTCAAAAGGTATACTAGCAAAATCACTAGAACGATCAGATGTAGAACCAAATAAAGCTTACGAAATAGCCGAAGAAATTGAACAATCCATGTCAAAAGAAGGTACTGATATAATTCCTGTATCTACCCTAATAAGAATGGTCAGGTTACGATTAGAAAAAGAAAATCCATTACAAGCAAAGAAATACGTATTATGGAAAGAAATTAGAAGATCCAAAGATCCATTAATTATTTTACTTGGTGGAGCGTCAGGAATAGGAACATCATCAATTTCTTTTGAATTGGCAAGCAGGCTTGGTATAAAAAACATGCTCAGTACTGATATGATTCGTGAAGTAATGAGAAAAATGGTTTCAAAAGAATTATGTCCAACATTGTTTGAATCAAGTTATACTGCTGAAGATGCATTAAAAACACCAGCACCACCTGAATTCGATAAAACATTACTCGGATTTAAAGATCATGTAGAGACAGTGAATGTAGGTTTAACTGGAGTAATAGAACGTTCAATAAAGGAAGGTATTAGTATTGTAATAGAGGGAGTACACATTGTACCCGGTTTTATTGATGAGGAATTACTGGACAGACCAAATGTTTACATGTTTGTCTTGGCACTATCAGATGAAGAAATCCATAAAGGAAGATTCTATTCAAGATGTCGTCAATTATGGGCAAGAAGACCTTTAAAAAGATATCTTAAAAATTTCACATCGATTAGAAAAACGCATGATTACATTGTAGGAACTGCAGAAAAACATCATGTTCCTGTAATAGAGAATATTGACATTGCAACAACAATTGATGATATTATAGAATACATTATTGATGAAAAACAAAAAGAAAGAGAACTAGAGAATTTATAGTTTTCAATTTTCCTATTTTTTTTACTTATTTTACAAATATTTTTTCTGAAGAAGTTTAAATTTACAAAAATTATTATATTTTTAATCTCTTTAGATTTTATTCGATTAAATCCATAAGTTAAAATTTATATTAAATATGATTAATGCTTAGCTTTCAAAGCATGTTTTAAAAAAAGAAAAAAAGAAAAGCTGTTTAAGCTTTCCAAAGACCGTGAAGTGTACAGAATTCTCTTGCTTCAAGTTCTTCTGCTTCAGGTATTTTGAATGTAGCTTCTGGTTTGTCACCAGGGTTTAAATATTGTTTGTGGATTTGACCGTCTGCTATAAGTTCAATCATTGCAATGTAGTGGTCTTCATCCATTGGGTGTTCAACTTCCCCAACTTTTACGTGGTATCCATCGTCTATTCTTGTAACGATTGGTACATGTTTTGGTGATCCTTCACCTTCTGTTTTTGCTTCAATAACATTTAATTGTGCTACGTCTACATCTTGTCCAGGTTTAATAATTTCTATAATATTTCCACTATTTTTACATAGAACGATACTTGTTTTATCAAAATCTGCCATATTCTTCAACTCCTTTTTTAAGATAAGGGGGATGAGGTGAAAGATTCTAAATGTTTAGAAATCTTCTTGTGATAATTCAAAGTATGCAGATGGGTGTTCACATATAGGACATACTTCAGGTGGTTTTTCTCCTTTGTATACGAAACCACATTTTCTGCATACCCATGTGATTTCTTCGCTTCTGTTAAAGAAGGTGTCTCCTTCAACCATTGCAAGTAATTTTCGGTATCTTTCTTCATGGTGTGCTTCTACTTTTCCGATGTTTCTTAATCTATTTGCAATAACTGGGAAACCTTCTTCATCTGCAATGTCAGCAAATTCAGGATACATTGAAGTTGCTTCTTCGTTTTCTCCGTCAGCTGCTGCTTTTAAGTTTTCGGCAGTTGTACCGTAGGTAAATCCTACACTTGTTGGAATGTCAACACATTCAGCATCTTCTTTTAATTCTTGAATCATTTTGAATAATACTTTTGCGTGTTGGAATTCATTGTCTGCTGTTAAAAGGAAGATTTCGGCTATTTTTTCAAATCCTTCTTTTTTTGCAATTTTTGAATACATTGTATATCTGTTACGTGCTTGGCTTTCTCCAACAAAAGCTTTTGATAAGTTTTCTAATGTTTTTACCATTTTAAATCACCTATGTTATAATAAAACTAGATTTTAAAT
>CADBRM010000109.1 GCA_902797085.1 uncultured Methanobacteriaceae archaeon | reverse complement strand
TTATATATTAAAAAAATCAGAATATATATTATTTATTAATAAAAAATGGATTATGTGACTTATAATTTAAGGAGCTAAAATAAATGGACATTATAGCAACACTCTTTTCTACAGGAAATGACTTGATTACAATGTTCCAGAGTGGAGGAGCAATAGTATACCTCCTTACAATAATAGGCTTCTACGGATTATTTTTAGCAATAGAAAAAATACTATATTTACGAAGAGCTTCTAAAGTAGATTTATCAGAAATAATGATAATCGTTAATGAATCAATGGCACATGGAGGATCATTAGAAGCATTGAGAGCTATTGGAAACTATAAAACACCAATATCACGTATTATTTCAGAAGCACTAAAAATTGGATACCGAAGCAAATCCGAAGTAGAAGACAACATGGAACAGGTTTTCATTGTAGAAATGAGTAAAATGATGAAAGGTTTGTCTACATTACAAACAATTATTGAAGTAGCACCATTAATAGGACTTATCGGAACTGTAATAGGAATGTGGTACACATTCAAGGAATTAGGAACAAGCAGCGACATAACATTAATGGCCAACGGTATATACATTGCAATAGTAACAACCATCTTCGGACTTGCAGTAGCTATCATATTACTTCCATTATACACATACATCAAGAGCATGATTGAAATCCAGTTAGACAATATTGAAATCGCCAAAAAAATGAGTAACTGGAGAAATGCAGAGATGAAAATATGGATAGAAAAAGATATGGATGAAGTAGTTGAAGCACTACAGGAATCTCCGGGAATCATCCAAGTAAAACAGATAGAAGATGAACAAGCAAACCTTAAAATATTCTTGAAACCTAACATGTTAGAAAAAGGGATTAAAACAATTATACGAGAAAAATCGGATACGCAAAATCGTATAGTTGAAAGTAAACTTAAACAATAGAGGTGTTCTCAAATGGCAATAGACACTAAACGATTCAAAGATAAGATAGAACACCAAACTCCAAACATCAACTTAGTACCGCTACTGGATGTAATCTTTACGATAATGATTTTCCTGTTGGTGATGCTGAGTCAACACCCTGTAGAAAAAATGCCTGATGAATATACCCAGGACCAAATATCTGCAAAACCTACAAGTCAGCAGGGAGATTCGGAATATTATTTACTGCCATTGAACGGTCTTAAAAAAGTTACTGTCAATGGACAGGACAGATCTTCTGACATACGACAAGGTTCGATAGCAGTCCATACGAGGGTAATGGATGAAGGACAAATCCTTATGGATTCCTCAACAGGAACTATTACAATAACCGCACCAGATGATCTGGTGGATGTAGCAGTAAAAGCACCTGTGATTGGTTAGAAAAAAAAGAAGAGATGATAATTATGTATTTAGGAAGAATAATATCAATTGGAAGCAATGAAAATGGAAGTTTTGCAGCCTACAGAGTATCAAGCAGATCATTCCCGAATAGACAAACTGTAGTAAATGGTCAAAAGGCAGCAATAGTACCAACAGAAGGTTCAGAAGATGACATTTACAAAAACCCTTACATCAGTTACAACTGTGTGGATATTGTAGATGATGTATGTGTTATCACAAACGGTTCACATACCGACATTATCGCAGGAAAAATTAGGGAAGGAATGAATGTCAGAGACGCAATAGCATTGAGTTTGCTTGCAATGGATTATGAGAAAGACGATTACAACACGCCTAGAATTGCTGCGGCAATAAACTTTGAGGGTGAAGGTTTCATTGGAACCGTACGTCACGATGGAATAGAAGTTGTTAAGGTAAATCCCGGAGAAGCTTACTATGTATCAACCTATGAGCACAATTCTCCAAGGATTGTAGAAGAATTTACGGCAAATAATGCAGAAGAGGCTGCCGAATTCATTTATGGCGAAGGAATATTCGAAGAATTTACACACCCAGTAACATCCTGTGCCGTATACGGTAAGGATTCTTGGGAAATTTCATATAAAAACCCCTAAACTCCCTTTAACTTTTTTTGAAGTTTTATATTTCCAAAATTATTATTTAAACTATTTTTTGCACAGTTTTCAATTGGAAATAATGAAGAAACTGAAAATGTATTACCCAGAGGATAATCGCCTTACACCAAAATTTCTTAAAATAAAAAAAAATACATATAGATACCCTTCAATATCTTTACTTTTTTAAAAAAAAATAGACTATAATAAGTATGTCCGATATAACCCAAGAAGTAGAAAATCATTTTCAACATTAAAGTCATATGTCCAATCATAAAATAAAAATTCAATTTATCCATAACTTATTATGAAAATAAGAAAGGTTTATTAAAAATAATAAGAATAAACAGATTAAAGATGGGAATTTTTTTAAAAATAATATTTTATAACAAGATTAAACTAATTTTATAGAAAATTTTTATTACAAATTAGTAATACTATCAGATAAACTCTTAAAACAATATTCTTAATAATAATTAATTCTATATAAATAAACAGAAGTTAAAAATCATTTAAATAAAATAAAATTTATTTTAGAATTTTATTTTTACCACATATTATTAACAAATATTTAGATTAATAAAGTTTTTATGAATGATACTTCTACAAATAAAACATAAATATGGATGATTTAAATGAACAAGGATATTAAATACATATTCCTGTTTACAACATTATTACTGTTAGTGATTGGAATTGGTTGTGTGTCCGCAGCAGATACAGATAACCTTGAAGATATAACACCAACTATCGACACAGCAAACCAAATAGAAACAACAATACACGACAATAATATTGCAAACGAGAATAAAGAACTGATTAAAGAGGAAAAAAAGGACATTAAAACTGCAACTGCAAAAAATTTTACAATAACGGATAAAAGTTACTCCACATACTTTGACAGCGACTCAATTGCAAAAAACGATGTAATCGCAAACAACAGTAACCTGATATTATCCGGGAACATTAAAAACAAAGATTTCACATTCGACAACATCAAATTAACAGTGAAAAACGATGGAACATCCACAGTATACAATACCACAATAACCGTACAAAACAACGCAGTGATAACATTTGATGGACTGAAAGTAAGCAATACCAACAAAGGTGACGACTACACAATACTACTGGAATCTGAAGGAAACGTTATCAAAAATTCGATTATAACAATTAAAAGTAACACGCCGGTACAAGCAATAAAAATCGATGAAAACAAAAACAAAATAATAAACACAACAGTAAACGTGAAAGCACCATCATCAGATGTAATCTATAACGCAGACTACTCAATAGGAAATGCAGCAACATCAGGAATATTCATCAGATCATCAAACA
>CADBRM010000108.1 GCA_902797085.1 uncultured Methanobacteriaceae archaeon | reverse complement strand
TGTTGGTGTTAATAATGTGACTGTGTCTTATGGTGGTAATGCTAAGTATAATGCTTGCAGTACTACGTATAAGTTTACTGTTGCTAAAAAAGACACTAAATTAACAATAAACTCAATTGCTAAAACTACTAAAGGAAAAACAGTATCAATAACAGGTAAGTTTACTAATGCTGATGGTACTGCTTTGGCAAATAGTAATGTTAAGGTTGTTGTTAATGGTGTTAGTTATACTGCTAAGACCACTAATGCAGGAGTATACACATTGTCTTATGTAACGAATACTGTTGGAACTAATAATGTGACTGTGTCTTATGGTGGTAATGCTAAGTATAATGCTTGCAGTAAGACTTCAACTTTCACTGTTACAGCATAGAGTTTAAAAAAGGTAAATTATTTTTGGATAGAAATTTTTTCTATTCCTTTTTAACTATTTTTTTCTTGAGTTTCTCTTATTTTTATAACATTTATGTTTTGTTGTCATAACATTTGCATGGGTACGTGGTTTAAAATAGTTTGTATTGATTTAATGATATATTTCAAGAATTATAATGCCGGATTATCCTCAATTTTAAAAATATCCTATAATTTAATTTATTAATTTCGTGTCATGATTTTCAACAACTGTCATTTATTTATACTATTAATTAGAGAAATAACAGTTAGATCCTTTTTTTGATGTGAAATAATGAGAATAAGAGAAATAGTTAAATATGCAACATTTTTGTCAATTGAATATTATAAGCAATTTCTTTTGGTTACATTTATTTTCATTTTAATAAATTTTGCTGATGAGTTCTATTTTGAATTTGAAAATGCTACTTTAACATTAGTCAACATTTTCTTGTTAGTATTACTTGTTTTAATACTCCTTGGCTTTAACATTAATATAGTATATCATGTGATTTATAAAAAGAGGGGTATACCTCAGTTTAATATACTTGGCACTCTTCTTGAAGGATTAAAAGAAGTGATATTGGAATCATATTATCTTACATTGTCTTCTATTACCTCAATAATTTTTATGGGGATTATTGGTTTTTTTACTAATAATATGATGAATGTGGTTGGTTCCTCCAATTTTGATTTAAAGGAAATGGTCATTGAATCTAGGGGGATAATGCCTCAAAATCTGATTCATAATATAGGTCATATTCTTAATTTAGTCATATTAATCGGCGGATTATCTTTTATAATTTTCTTCTCTTTCTGCAGTTTAAGTAAAATTAGATTGGAGAAGACTGGAAATTTTAAAAGTGCATTTAATATAGTTTTAGTTTTGAGATTGATTAACAAAATGGGTGTAGTTAGGTATATCAAGTTTTTATTATTGTCCTTGGTTATTTTGATTTTTGTTTTGATAATGATTTTTTATCTTAATTACATTCCTTATATGGGTAATTTTATTCAGGCTTTAATTGAAGCATATTTGTTGTTTTATGTACTGGGTGGATTTACATTACTATATAATGAAACGGAAGTATAATTGGAATTGTAGATTTTTAATTCAGTACTGTGCCTGAATTATAATTAATAATACGGTATGGTATGAAATATCAACAGTAATTAAATAAAACTTTTTTTTATTTTTTGTTTCATGTTCCCTTATTACTTAACGAATTATTTTAATAATCTGAAAGGATATAACTCATATTATATAAAATGTGAATGATTTTTATGAGTATTGAAATTATTGGAATAAAAAATTTTCCTCTTATTAAAGAAAATGATAACCTCCCTGAAATTATTTATGAATCTTTATTAAATAATGACATTCAACTTTTAGATAGTGATATACTGGTTCTTGCTGAAACAGTTGTAAGTAAAGCAGAAGGCAATTATGTTAAAATAGAAGATGTAATTCCCTCTGAAAAAGCTCAAGAAATGTCATTAAAAAGTGGTAAGGATGCCAAGCAATGCCAAATAATATTGGATAATTCCAGAGATATTCTAAGATGTCAGGAGGGATTAATTATCACAGAAAGTAATCATGGTTTTGTATGTGCTAATAGTGGTATAGATAATAGTAATTGCGAAGAAGGTTTTGTAACTCCATTACCCGTAAATCCGGATGAGAGTGCTAGAAAAATTAAAAGGTATCTCGATGAAAAATTTAATGTAGAATCAAAGATTATTATTTCAGACACACAGGGAAGAGCATGGCGTGTTGGAGCAATAGGGGTGGCAGTAGGTATTAGCGGTTTGCATCCTGCAACAGATTTCAGAGGTACTCATGACCTTTATGGTCAGGAATTGATGAGTACCATAGAAGGTACGGCCGATGAACTTGCAAGTGCTGCCAGTCTTCTAATGGGTCAGTCGGACAGCGGAATATGTTTGGTGTTAATTAGAGGTTATGATTCTAGTTTAACATCTTGTGGGTTGGATGAGGCTAATATTGGTGAAATTTTAAGAGAGAAAGATCATGATGCTTTCAGATAGGTGATTTGATGATTACGGTACTCAGTGGTGGTACAGGTACTCCTAAACTGTTACAGGGAATTAAAGAAGTAATTAATCCTGAAGAGTTGAATATTGTTGTGAATACTCTTGAAAACAATTATTTTTCGGGTATTTATGTTGCAGCAGATATAGACACGGTTTTGTACACCATGTCTGACTTAATCAATGAGGATACATGGTATGGAAGAAAAGATGATACATTCCATACACATGATGAGCTTAAAAAATTAGGTTTTGATGAGACACTACGGATTGGTGATAAAGACCGTGCATTAAAAATACATAAAACATTATTAATGGAAGAATATTCACTCACAAAATGTGTTAAAATACAGAAAGAAGTTTTGAATATTAAAGCCAATATTTTACCCATGAGTAATTGTCAGTCAGAAGTTACCATTAAAACAGATAGGGGAACAATGTCTTTTCATGATTTTCTCATCAGAGAATCATCACAACCTAAAGTGTTGGATGTGATTTATAGGGAAGTGGAAGCAACTAATGAAGTATTGGAAACATTAGAGAATTCTGATCATATTATTATTGGACCATCAAATCCAATTACTTCTATTAATCCAATAATTTCCATGCCGGGGATAAAAAAGATACTTAAAAAATCTTATGTAACTGGTGTATCTCCAATAATTGGTGAAAATGCTATTAGTGGTCCTGCAAGTAAGTTCATGAAAGCAAAAGGATATGAAATTAGTCCGATTGGTGTTGCTAAAATATATGAAGATTTCCTTGACCATTATATAATAAATACTACTGATAACAAATATAACAGTAGTATAAAAGAATTCATAGAAAAAGTATCAACGGAAAATATAATAATGAAAACATTGGAAGATAAAATAAATTTGGCAAGAATGATACTCAATGAATGAATTAATGGGATTAAATTTTTAAGTGATTAAATGATACAGATTACGTTAATACAAATTGATAATTATGGACCATGGACAGTAACTCCTGGTCCTAGAGCTGAACCTGATTTACAAACATTACAATCAAGGCTATATGGTGATTTGGAAAGAGAATTCGGAGCTCGTGGGGGAATTGTTTTCTATAACAGATTTGATAATCTTATAGCTATAAGTAATGGAATAGGAAAAGAAGATCATATAAAAATTCAAGATTCAATACGTAACAGATATCCAATTACAGTAAGTATGGGTGTAGCAGCAAGAGAAAATGCACTTGAAGCACAAAAAGTTGCTACTGAAATGGTCCAGAAAGGTGGGGGAGCACAGTCCAAAGATAGGCACGAGATTTTGAATATTGATTCTTTGGCTTCTGTGGAAGATTCTAAAGTACAGATAGCCCATATTGATATTGATGATATTACTACAACATTAACAGATGTCACTACTGCTTATGATACTTCAATAGTTGTATATGATGTTTTGATAGAACTTATGAAAGAGCTTAAGGAACACAATGGGCTTTGTTTTTTCATTGGTGGGGATAACTATATGGCACCATCAAACGGTATCACAAAAAGTGAGTTAAGAGAAGCTCTCAGAAAAGTTGATGAAAAAACTGGAGTTACCTTAAAGGCGGGTGTAGGTATTTCAAAATTTGCAGGACGAGCAGCAGATTTGGCTGATTTGGGTCTTGAAGATATTAGGGCAGACTTGACTGATGATTCGGTTTTGGTTTTCAATGATAAATAATCACATTCTCCCTTCCCTTTATTATTACTAATTTTCATATAAGATTTTAAAAAAATAGAAGCAGGATATTATTCTATGAATAATATTAAATCCTGTACAAATGAATTATAGTTGGAATTTTCACCATATTTAATAGTCAATGTGAGTTTGCTATCAGAATTTGGGGTTTTATAACTGATAGTGAATATTCCATTTTGAACTGTGATATTTGTTTCGAGGGTTATGTAATTAATTTTATAACATGCCTTTCCTTGTGTTACAGGGTTATCGTTTTCATCAAATAATTTAACAGTAATACTATTGTCACTATCCTTTCGTAAAGTCATATTTTTTTTCAAATTACTGTGAACATTTTGTTTTTGTAATGTAACACTTTCAGAAGTTATTGCAGATTTTTTATTTTCATCTCCAGAATACACGACACTAAACGTATAATCTTTAGCTGCAAAATTTTCAGGAATGATATAAGTAATTATTGCTTGGCCATTAACCAATTTAACATTGGATTCAATAGTTTTATTATTTATTTTAAAACTAACTTTTCCTGAGTTAACCTTTTGATTTCCTATTTTTACGTTAGCCATTAAGTTTATACTGTTTCCGGCCTTAATTTCTGTAGTATTGGTGATTGTTAATGTGGTTTCCACATCTCTTTTAGGAATTACAAATGTTAAGTTCTCTTCTTTTAATAGCATGCCTTCAGTTGTTCTAATGACTATTCCTAATTTATGTTCTGATTTTGTCCATTCAGAAGGTAAATCATAATTTAATATCGCGGTTCCATTAGTTATTCTGGCCTTATCAATAACAGTATTTGAATTTATCTTAATTGAAGTTTTTCCATTAACATGTTGAGGTAATGATATTTTAATCTCCAATGTACTGTTTTCATTAATTAAGTAATAACTAATATTTGAATCGACAGGTTCCAAGGATAATATTTGGTTGTCTACTTGAACATTGATTTTATCTCCTAATGGCAGGATAATATCAGAAAATGTACTATTTAATTGAATATTGTTGTTGGGGAAACTCGTATTGTCTGAGGAGAATACTGCTACTCTATGTGGTATGGAAAAAGGGATTGTTTTTCCATTATTCAATGTATTCAATGAAACTTTTATTTTAGCAGATAGGTTACTTACTAAGGCAGTTTCATTGGTGAACTGAAGAGTAATCCAGGTATTTGGCATTACACCAATATCTTCGATCGTAGGATTATTTGTTCCCCACCAATTATTGTCTATGGATTTGATTAGTGTTTCATCAGAATAAATTGCCATATATTTTTCGGCTTCATTATTTAGGAATACACAATTTTGGAAATCCATATATTGTTGGTTATAAATTACTCCTCCAGTACTTGCACTGTTTGAATCGAAAAGTGAATCTCTAACTGTCACGGTACAAAAATCTCCTACTGCATCAGGTTTATTGTAATTAATTATTACTCCACCTTTTTTTCCGGCACAATTTTCTATAAATGAAGAGTTTATTATGGTTAAATTTCCATTTTCGGTTATGGACCATGGAACATTTTCTATGGTTCCTCCATTCTCTTCAGCATTGTTTTCTATAAAACTACAGTTGTTTATGGTGAAGTTATTTGTGTTAGTTATTGCTCCACCATCAATATTAGCATGGTTGTATAGGAAACGTGAATTGTTGGAGATTGTTATTCCAGTGGAGTATATTGCTCCTCCAAAGAAGTGTTTGGCATCATTTTCTTTGAATGTACTGTCATTAACATATAAATATCCACGTGCATTGTATATTGCTGCTCCACTAACGGCGGCGTTTTCAGTAAAATTTGAACGGTATATGGTTAAATTTCCGCGTAAATTATATAATGCTCCACCTACATTGTAAATCTCATTATTATTGAATTCTGAGTCAACAATTTTGGTGGTGTTGGTATTATATACGGCTGCACCCCAAGAAGCCATATTACCTTCAAATGTAGAGTTAATTATTTCTAAATTTCCATTATTAAAGATACTTCCTCCTTTATTTTGTGTAGAAGTACCAATATTATTTATTAAATTTAAATTTTCAAGATTAAGATTTCCATTGTTATTTATGGAAGCATCAGTTGCTGATGAAAAATCTTGTATTGTAAAGTTATTGAAAACTACATTGACTCCTTCATTAATACTAAATAGACTGCTTTGATTGTTCGGAATAAATATGACCTGATTCTTATCCTCTCCAATTATTGACAAGTCTTTACTTATCCGTATTGAATCTAAGTTGTATGTACCTTTAGATACATGAATCGCTGAATTGGATGGAATCCTTTCCAAATTTTCATAGGTAATGGTCTTGTATGGGGATTCTTTACTTCCATCTTCAATATTACTATGTGAATCTTTGTTAACGTAAACTACGTTTTCTTCTTTTACCATTTCTGAGATTGTGTTGGATTTTTCTATATTTTTTTCTACGGTTACTGATAAATCTGTATTATCATTTAATGTTGTCGCAGAAAGTGAATTCAATGAAAAAATCAGAATTAACAAACATAAAATCAAGATGATTTTCTTTCTGTTCAATTTTTCACCTCCATGTAAGTCCATGTTTTTTTTTAAATATTGTAAAGAAATTTTGAAAAAATAAAAAAATAAAAAAAGGGGGGTAATTGAATGTACAATACTCCGTTATTTGCTTCTTGAATTAGGTTTTGTGAATCCAATGAAGAATATTATTAGTATCATCACTACGAACAGAAGATATCCTATGGATATTTCAGATTGTGAAGATGGTGGTTTACCAATACTTTTCTCTACAACTTCATATATTTGTGCTGCAGCTGCCGATGAACCCGACTTTCCTCCCTCTGATGAACTAACTGCACTAGCAGGTTTACTTGAACTAGAAGTTTCACCTGTACTAGCAGATTCGCCAGAACTTGGACTTTCACCAGCACCGGAATCACTATTTTCTACTATGGTTGTGTTCTGCCTATTCTCATCATCTGAATCGGCAGGTTTTATGTCATCCGGTTTGGTAATAGGTTTCTCTGTATTATTGGTATTTTCATTAGTGTTGTTGTTGGTTTCTTCCGGATTATTGTTAGGTTTTTCATTTTCGGTATTGGTGTTATTACCAGTTTCGGAAGTTGAATTGCTGTTAGAATTTTCTGTTCCGTTATTGTTTGTATTGTTTCCAGTTTCAGCACCAGTTGTACCGTTATTGGATGATGATCCAGAACCTTCTCCTGAACCTTCACCTTCTCCTGAACCTGAATTTTCTCCTTCTTGGTTATTATTTCCAGAATTTGTTTGATCAGTATAAGCACTAGCCATTGACATGGCATTACTTATGCTGCCGGATGTATCACTTAAACCAGATGCGCCAATTCCAGCAGTTGCCATAGCATTTGCTTCACTAGTTGCTCCCTGATTTAAGTATTCGCCTATACCTTCACTAACATCTACTACTCCAGTTCCTCCGGAACCAATATTTGAATCCGGATTGCCTGAATCAGTTTGGGATGCTTCATTGTATACAGCATTTGGATTTTTAGTTGCTGAAGCATATACTTGGGAATACTCTGATAATCCTTTAACACCTAATGATGCACCGGTTTTAATAATCCATTCATGGAAATTTATGTTACCACATGTGTGGTGACAACATGCAACTCCATAACGATTTGCATTATCTATGTATTTTTGTAACATGTCTTTTCTAAGGGCATTATCTTTAGTTTCCCAATAACCAGACATATCACTAGTTAATAACCATCCTATCATTGATTGGAAAGCATAAGATTTATATTGTGCGTCAATGGTGAAGTATTCATTGTATGTTACTGTTTTTGCAAGTTCTCTAAGTAATCCATTACCTATAATACCTGCATTGTTCCCTGTGCTAGTGTCAAGAACAGCTTTTCCTGCCTGGTTTTCTTTATAGTTTTGAGTTGTCAACATGGTTTTCATTAAGTTTTCGAAATTCATTGACATTTGGTTCCAACCACCGACTTCGGTAGTTATACCACCTAACCATTGAGGATTTAATATTGTTGTTCTAGTTTCACGTTTTACTTCTTCACCTAAAGTGCTTGTTACTATATTATTTTTGTCACGAATGTCTAATAATACAGTATTAACAATTGATCCATGTACATTTGCTGCATTTAATAGTCCTCCAAACCAATCCACATAATCGTCTGAATCAAGATATCTCCATGTACTGTCTAAGTTTTGTATAATTAAATCTACATGTTCTAATAAATATGAAAATGATTGGCTATCATTTTTTACTATGATATTTCCACTTTCATCAATATTCCAGGAGTGACCTATTCTTGTTTCGTAAACATCAGCTAAGTCAACAGCTATGTCTGTAGATTCACTTAATTTAGTACCTGCATTGTTTAACAAATCGGATACTCCAGTACCTTCTAATACGGCTCCTGGTAATCCAAATAATCGTTCTATGGATTTGGATTCGTTGTAATGTTTCTTAATATAGTTATCTGTAAATGTTTCATTTAACTCATTTACTTTGGATACGGATTCTGTTAATAAACTAATCCAATACGGGTTGTTACTAACTATTGTTGCGAAAGTATCAATTCTTGGTCTGCTGTATACTGTTCCATTTATAGTTAGGGTTAAATCATCAAGAGGTATTACTTCACATCCGGTAACAGTACCTGTTTGGTCCCATACTGGTTTTACACCCATTAAATACATAAATTGGGCCAAACTTATTCCTTCAGTACGTAATACTTCCGTACCCCATATTACTTCACCGACCAGTTCTGGATAGGATTCTTCACCCAGATCAACCATGTACTTTATTAATAATGTATCAATGGAGTTAACTGCAGACTGCCATGCACTTTTACTAGGAATTTTTGTTGTATCACTAGTATACATTGATCTTCCTGTCGGCAATACATCAGAGTATAATGGATCTGCTGATAAACCAGGTTCAACATATCCTCCACTTAATGCAGTGAATATGTATTCCCATTCTTTATTGTCTAAAACTTTAAGTATTACATTTTCAATTTCCACAAGATCTTGGTAAAATGCAGTGGAATTATTGAAAACACCATGACTTGCCGCTACTTCATCAATAGTTTTTCCTTCAACTAAACTGGTTATTATATTTTTTAAAATTCCGGTTATTATCTCTTTGTTTTCATCAAAGGTTCTGTCTTTGATTTTATCATAATAACTTTCCTTGATTTCGGGATAGTATAATTTCATTATGTCCTCAAGAACAGTAGTTCTTGATGATGCAATAGAAGTTACACCGGTAACTAATTCAGTATCGTTCCATACTTTTCCTAATGTATGCATACCAAAGTTAATTTTATCGGATGACATTGCTTCAATATCCTGATGGATAATTGATTTCCAGTCTTCAAAAGCAGCATCACTGTTAATGTATTTTTCTACTTTTTCTAACCATTCATCAAATGTGTCATCTGAAGGTTCATTATAACCCAATATTGTTGCTTTTTGGGTTAATTCTTTCTTAGCTTTGGTAATTTCCTCTGAATCTCCATTATTTAATGCAATATAATAATCGTTTAAATAATTGGATACAGTTACGTAATCTGGTTGTTCATATCCTAAACTTTCAGTTAAATTCAGTATTACTTCTTTATAGTAGTTTGCGTTGTCTTCAACTCCGCTTTTTTTGTTTGAATCATATCTTGAAATTGCATCAATGAGTTCAACATAATCTCCATATAAAGAAGTACTTGAAGTTACAGGTGTCATATGAGTAAGAACTTGGGCAAAACTTCTTTCTTTTGCAGTCATACCTTCCCCTGGGTTAGATACAATATAAGGGTAGATAATTGGTGTTTCTGTCAATTGGAAAGGCCAATCCGTTGATTGTAATCCTAACGTCCTTCCAGGTAACCATTCTAAAGTTCCGTGAGTTCCCATATGTATAATGGCATCAGTTTTTAATATTTGACTAAGATATTTGTAATATGCAATATATTGTTGTGGTGGTGACAAATCTGATGTGTGGAAATCCATTTGGGACTCCCAACCTCTCATCGGTTGCACACTTAAAAATATATTTCCATAATATACTCCAGGTATTAAAAAGTACCCTTCATTTCTATACTTACTTTCATTTAATAACTTGGATCCTATCGTTTGATTAAATACTTTTTGTACATTTGAAGGTAAATTAAATAACCATTTGTAAAACCTTGTTTTATTAATTAACATACTATCGGAATCTTCGGAAATAACTATTTCTATTTCACTTGTATTCCAATAATGTATAAATTGATCTTTATAATCTTCAGGTAGACTATTTAACCAGGTCAACAATTCTTCTTTATTTACCTCAGCTTTTTCGCGATAAATCATGGATCCGTTACCTAAACCACTACCCCATGATTGAGTTACATGTTCCTGTAGTGAGATAGGAAGCTCATTATACCATTCCAGATATTGGCTTTCATTTACTAATTGTCCATATTTTACTAAGTCATCGTAATGGCTAATTACATATGAATCAATCAATCCTTCAGCCCACAATCCTTTGTTACTGAAATCTGAAATTATGTTGTTCAACTGTTCAGTAGTTGGGATTTCACTTTTATTCATACCTATATCGTAACCATTATCATATAAACGTTCCATTAAGTCGTGAATACTTTGGAAAACATCTAAATATGATGCACCTATGTTTGCCTTCCCTGGTGGATAACCATATACGAGGATGGAAATTTTTTTATCAGAATTATTTAATTCTCTTAATCTGGCCCATCCGTTGGTTATTTGTACATGTTTGGCAATTCCTTCAGGTATGAGTACTGTTTCTTTGTTCTCATCCAAATAAGACACAGGTAATGCTCCGTATACACCTTCAAATTCAGGCATCGTTACAGCAGCTGTCCATTCATTCTGAGGACCGTATTGACTTTCATAACTAAATTTGCTAATGTCTTTTAAAGCATTAATTAGGGATACATTCAAATGTTTATATGCATTGATGGTGTAATTTCCACCTCTTTGTGAATAACCGGTAGTCCACCAGTACATGTAGCTTACTCCCACAACCCCTCTTTTAAGAACTGATTTGTTACCTGCCGTCTCTAAGAGGCTGGTCATGTCAGGATTTTCCGAAGTTGTCTTATAAATACTAAATACTGCTCTACCCTGTTTTTCATATTCCTTAATTAACGCATCGACAACTGGTCCACCTTCATAATAAGTTGAAATAACAACAAATGATCCATTTAAATCATTATTCTTTGTATACCAATCTTCAAAATTTCTTAAAACTTTTTCTGGAGCATTGTTATCTAGATTCCATTTGGCATATTCCTCTGTCATCCAGTTTAAACTTCCTGCATTATCAGAGTTATAACCGGGATTGGATCTAATCCAAGTGTTGATTAAAGTTGCATTAGGTGTTTTCACATTATCTTCGAATCCGGGATAATATACTCCCCAAGAATTTGAGAGAAGTAAAGGACTTTTCCCGATCGTTGTTGGATCAACATCAGTTTCTTTTAGCAAATATTTAATGTATTCTAATAAATTCTCCATATTTGTTTTAATGGTTGTAGAATTTGAAGAAACTGTTTGCCAATATGAACCAACATACGTATTCTCTAATGAATGAGGATTGTCTCCAAGGAATCCCCAGTTACCCAGAGTTCCTTTAATTATACCAACATCATAAATACCAAAAACATATGCTATCATATTCCTTTTGGATGCAGGTGAATGAGCAATTAAATCGGTATCCACTCCAAATCCATTTCCTACGGAGTACATATCAACTAATATGAAATTAGAAAAATCTAATAACCATTGATTGCTTTTATCATAAGAATTGTTTAATTCATAACTTTCCAAGAATAAAATCCTATCACTTAGTTCTCTAAGTATATTTATTTTATCTGCTTGTCCATCTCCGCTGTTATCTCCCGAAAATGCGATTATTGTGATATCTGGAACAAAGATATAATTCACTTCTTTGGAGTAGTTGGTTATTTTTATACTTTCTTCACCAATAGCATAAGTTCCGTACTTGAATTTAAGGGTATAATTTCCTTGTTCTAAGTTTAAAAATTGATAGTATCCTTCACTATTTGAAGTTGTATCAGCTACCTTTTTTCCTGTATCGTTATTGTATAAAGTAATTTTTGATCCATTAGCTACAAATCCATCTTCTTCCCCACCAGCATAAACATTATTTGCTTTGTCATATGCGGTTGTAACTATACCAGTAATATTGAATCCAGTAGATTTTTGGATTTCTTCAGTTTTAATACTAATAACATTATTTGAGGAATCTTGTTTAACTATTAAATTTTTAGTTTCACCTATGTTTTGTACATCCTGCTTGTTGTCTGTGATTGTTGTTTTAATTGTTGTGTTATCATTATCTAAGTTAGTTTCATAGTTAATCTTTGAAACTTCTGTTATTTCTTGTCTTATTTCTGTTGAGCTGATAAAGCTTATATCCTTGATATTTTCGTTGCTTGAATTTGTTGTATTGTTATTTATTGTTATTTCGTTAGCGTTTACAGTTGTACAAATTATTAAAATAAAGAGTATCATACATAATGAGATAATTTTTTTATTCATTACATATAACTCCTTTATTGAATATTTACATTTTGTGTATTGATTCAGTTTTGAATAAGTACACTAATTATTATTTAGTTCTTAAAGAATAATATATTTATTGTTAATTTAAATTATATAAAAAAAAATTGAGTGTTTTATAATTTATAATTTAAAATACTATTTTTTAATTTAAAATTAAATAAATTGAACAGTACGTTTTTAAAGAACTTTATTGTGGTATTAATTTTATGTAATACTAATAAAAAAAGAATAGTTGAATAGGACTCATTAGAAATCCTTTGTTTGTGTGAAGTATGATTATTACCAAAATATCTATTTCATACTTGGGGAAGCGTTTTATTTCAATGTTGTCCTAAATTCTATTCAACACTGCTATTGTTTACTCATATTAAACAATAAGTGTTTTCCTATAATTACTGCCTAATTGTCGCCAACGAAGCAATATTACTTGTAACATGCAATCCTGGGTAAACTTTCAGTTCATAAACAATTAATCATAAATATATTAATTTAGAGAGGTTTCTACAAAGCATTGAATAGAAATTTATCCTCCTATAATGCTTTTTAATTTCCCTTCACTAAAAGTGTAGTATTGATGCTATATGGATTGTATTTTTCATTTCCATTATATCTTACTGTTAGAGTGATATTTCCTATGTTGTTTGCTTTGAATGTATAGTTGTAAATTCCATCATTATCTGTTTTCACAGTATGGTGTAATCCATTTACATATACAATTACATTACTATTTTTCAAACGGTTTCCATCAGCATTAGTTAATTTTCCAGTTACGGTCACGTTTTTTCCTTTAATGGTGTCGGATATTGGGTTTACCGTTATCATGGTGTCTTTTTTATTAACGAGGTATGTTGTTGTGGTGTTGCAACCATTATATTTTACGTTGCCCTGGTAGGATACTGTTATTGTATTATTTCCTATTTTGCTGGCAGTGTGGTTGATTATGAATATGCCTTTAGTGTCTGTTTTAACGGTAGTTGTGATGTTGTTGATGGTGACTAGAATTTTGCTGTTTGTCAAAGCAGTTCCATCTTCATTGGTGAATTTGCCCGTTATGAAAATTTTATCATTATAGTTTACTGAATTAAACTCATCTAATGTTAGAGTGGTGTCTTTTTTATTAACGTGGAATGTTATTGTGGTGTTGTAAGGATTGTATTTTGTGTTACCGTTGTATTTGACTGTTATGTTATTTTTTCCTATTGTGGTTGCTCTATAACTAAAATTAAATTCTCCTCTGTTGTTTGTTTTTAAAATATTGCTTTTGCCATTGATAATTAATTGTAAATTACTGTTAATTAATGCAGAACCCTCATTATTGGTAAAAATACCTGTGATTGTAATGTTGTCTAAATATTTTATATTATTGCTGTGCATAACTGCAATAATCGTATCTTTTTTATCAACTGTAAATGAAATTGTCCTGTTACACTTATTGTACTTGCTGTTTCCTTTGTATGATGTTGTTAGGTTGTTGGTTCCTATGGTTGTTGCTTTAAAACTTGTGTTAAATCTTCCTTTATTGTCGGTTTTTATTGTTGATGTTATACCGTTGATATTTAACTGCAAATTGCTATTAATTAGATTTTGGTGGTTTTCATTAAGGAACATTCCTGTAATATTAACCGTATCAAGGTAGGATGCTTTTTTGATTTCATCAATAATGATTAATGTGTCTTGTTTTTCTACATTGAATGTTATTGTTGCATTAGATTTTATATAATAATCTGAACCGTAATATTCTATTGTAACCACTTTTTCATTCAAATCTTTAACTAAAGCATTATATTCAAATGTACCATTTTCAGTAATTAAATTAACAGTGTTTCCATCCAAGGTTAGGGTTAAGTTTTCATTTTGAATAGCATTTCCATTTTCATCTGTTAATGTGCCTGAAATCTTAAATGGGGTGTTATATTTGACATCATTTGGTGGATTAATTGATATCACCGTATTTTCTTTGACAATTCTTATTTTGGCATCTTTTATCGTGCTGTTGTTGCTGTTTGAAAATATTTCATTTTCAAAATATTTGACAGTGATATTGTTTGTTCCATTTATTTCTACCAAATAAACATAATTGTATTCTCCATTTGCTTCTGTTGTAACATTGCAAACGTAATTGTTGTTGACGTAAATTATTATATTTTCATTTTCAATTCCAACATTTTCACTATTAATCAGTTTACCTGAAATGTTGACTTCTTCACCAACATATAATTCACTTATCTCATTCAGTGTTAAATATGTTTTTTCTTTATATATTGTCAATACATTTTCTAGTTTTCCCTTGTAATGGGTTGCATTTTCAATAAATGAGATTTTAATGGGATATTCTCCACTTCTATTCATAAAATCTTTTATTTCAAAATTTCCCTCATCATCTGACAATATGCAATAATCTTTTTCGCCAATTTTAACGAATAGTAATGTGTCTCCCATGACACTATTCTCACAGTAAACCTTTCCAGTAATTGTCACGTTTTTATTGACGGTATTGTTTTTTATATTGTTGATTTCTATCTGCACGGATTTTTTTGTTATATTGGAATCTGATGGATTTATTAAGGTAATATTTTCCTCGGCAGTGTAGTTTTCTGTTTTAAGAGTAATTGTTATGTTGTATTCTTTTTTGCTAATTTTTCTATTGGGTATTGAAATAGCATATTCTCCGTCATGGTCCACATATGTTTCAATAACATTTCCATAATGATCTGTATAATATTCATCATCGATTTTATATGTTAAGCATCCTGCTCCGTTGATGTTGATAATTTTAGAGCATATGTCATAGTTTTCTGTTTCATTGACCGTTGAAGATACAGATGGTGTTTGTTTTGTGTATACTTTAAGACAGACTGCAGAATGAGGATAATTTGGATTTGTGTACATATCCTCCCAATTTTTTCCATCAGTACTGATGAATGACTGATTTAGATCTGAAACACTTTTATACAGGGTTGTGTTTTGGAATGTAATTGAAGTATAGCTACCTTCATGTGCCTTTAACTTTAAATCTACCTTAAAAACATCTCCCTTATGGAGAGATATGTATTCTTTTAATTTAATTATCCTATAGCCCTCTTGGGTAATTGTACCGTTTTGTATGTAACAAAGTTTATCGTTAACATAAATATGTGTTTCGTAGTCACAATCTTCATAAATAAACGTTCCTACACCACCAATACTTTCATCATATTCTGCAGTATAAACATTTCTTACCCATGCACTTGGTGTTAAAGTCTTAATTATTGTTGAAACGGTGTCATGTTGGTAAATATTGGTGTAATTTTCATATTTCTGTACGGGGAATGCATAACTGTATGCTGTGTAATTTGAGTCAATATTTACACCTGCAAGTGAAGTATCATAATATGAAACATACTGATATCCATTTTCTCCAGTCGATTCGCCCCAACTGTTTTTAATTATATAAGCTCCCCTCCCTTCAGGTCTGTTGCTTCCGTAAAAATTATTGTAAAAATCGTTCCAGCCTACAATGGCTATCGCATGATCTGCTGAAAATACCTGATTTGTGTATAAGTTTTTATTTGATGAACCTGAATATGATGAAAATATCGATGAAGATAATGCTCCATACTTTAATATTGCTTCTTTTAATAGTTTGTTGTCTTTTCCTATGTTGCTTGTTCTATAAAAGAAATATACGTCTTCTACTTTAATGCTGTTATTTAATATTGGTGACATGATGCTGTAATCATTATAAGGGTCTTCATTTTCAGTGATTGGACCATACCATCCTATAAGATAGTTTATAGGTTCTAATTCTCTAGTTCCTCCATTAGGGTATTGTGTAACATCCCCTATTAGTGAATATTTTTTCAAAATATTTTTCATATTATTCTCTGAAAAATCATATTCGATTCCATATGCTTTAAGATAAGCAGATTCAAGGGCTGCCAGAGTGCTGAATGCCCAGCAGCTACCACTATTTCCCTGATTTTTAATACTGGTTTGGTATTGTGTCAGATAGTTAAGATCAAAACTTTTTGGAATAGAAATATTTTCCTCGACATCTTCCTCCATATTATTTTTGCTGACCAAGGTTATGCTATTGTTGTAGTTGTTATTTAGTTCTAATATGGAATACACTGTCATATCTTCATATTTTTGATTGTTAAATAATGAAAGGGACATATTGTATGTTCCTAGTTTCCATGTGTAATTGAAGGAATAAGGTATGGTTACAACTCCATTTGTGCTATGTATGTCACTAAATGTTTCATCATTAATCTTTAATCTTAGATTATCCTTAATATCAGGATTACAGTTTATCTTAATGGTCACGTTTTGATTTATTTGGGTTGTAATGTTGGATAAATGTAAGTAGGGGAGGAGCTTATCATTTATTTGCATTTTTTGATTATCAATTGTTACGGATAATTCCTCCAAATTTCCGTGGTACATGTATGAGACATTGTTGGATATTTCATTGGTTTCAATTATTTGGCCAATATTATTGCTGAATACAATTCTTCGTTTATACAACTCGTTATCTGTTGTTCCGGAATTACTTAATTGCTTTAATGATACTTTAATATTGTAATGTGAACTCAGATTTTCTGAACTAATCATCATCAGTCTCCAATTTTCTGGCATGATATTATTGGTCAATAAATTGAAATCCGGATTATTGATTCCCCACCAGTTGTTATTCAGGTTATAACTGCTATCATAACAATAAAATGAATTCTTATCATTTTTATTAAGAATTACATTGTTATAAACAGTTAAATTATCCCTATATGAAAAGACATTATTGGCATTAACATTTGCAGTATTATTTTCCAATTTTGAGTTTAATATTGTCGTTTGATGATTGTTTACACAATATGCTACTCCTCCGTACTTTGCGCTATTGTTAAGGAATACGGAATTATTGAAAAAGGATGTTGAATACCATGAATCTACAATTCCTCCATTATAAACAGCACTATTGTTTATGAATGTGGAATTATTCACAGTCAAATTTGAATTATCTCGAATTGAAAAAATTCCTCCAAATGATGCATGATTTGAATTGAAACATGAATTATTAACATTAATTATCGAATTTGTTGATGAAATAATCCCTCCATTTTCTGCATAATTGCCTTCGAAGATACAATCTGCAATGTTGGCAATGGCATTTTCACTATAAAGTATTCCTCCTTGATTGGCAGCACTATTTTTGTAGAAATTAGAATTCATGATATTGATTGTATTGGTGTTATAGATACTTCCGTAATTATATGAGTTATTCATTTCATAAAATGAACAATTAGTCAAAATCAAGGTTCCATTATTCTTAAAAATGGGGGTGGATGTTTCATCATGTCTACTGAATGTTATGTTGGCTATTTCTATGTTGCGGTTTGTATTGATAACAATGGTTATGTTCCCAAATAAATGTAAAACAGCATTTTCGTATGATGTAATTTTGAAAGAGGTAACGTCAGCATTTAATTGGTTGGTAGAAAAACTTTCTGTTATGTTATATTCATTGTCTTCTTCACTACAAGTTAGAATTATTGTTGCGCAGTTTTCCAAATTATTTAGAGCATTACTTAACGTTGTTGGATTGTTTTGATTTCTTCCATCACTAGAAGAATTGCCTCTGTTATTCACATAGATAAATGATTCATTACTATCTTCCTTAGATTCCATAATCTTATTTTTCTTCAATGAAATTTCAGTAACGGTCAGTTGCTGATTTAATGAGGAATTATTTAATTCACTAAAGTTACTGTCATCTGTATAATTTGAAATTTCTGATGAAGATGCAGTGCTTATGGAAAGAAAAAACAACAGAATCAAGGAAATTATGATGCTTTGTTTATAATTCATTTTTACTCCTTCTACAAGATATTGTTGTAATATATTTCTACATTTTACTTTACAAATGTAAATACTTTATTTATAAATTATTAAAATAAACTAACTAATTAAATAATTATGAATTATCTAAAAAAAGTAAAAAAAATGAATAGAGGTCATCTATTCAATAATTGTTGGAATTTTATTTTTTGGACTATTCTTCAACATTGAATGTTGTTGTAGTATGGAATGTATTGTATTTGGCATTACCTGAATAAGCAACGGTTATATAATTTTCTCCAATGTTTTTGGCTTTGAATGTGTATGAATATGTACCAGTGCTATCTGTTTTTACAGTATGATGTGCACCATTTACATATACTACTATATTACTGTTTGTTAAAGCAGTTCCATCTTCATTTGTGAATTTACCGGTTACTGTCACATTTTTACCTTTGGTGGTGTCAGCAATATCATCGACTGTTATCACAGTATCTTTTTTATCTACTCTAAATGTTGTGGTTGCTTCACATCCGTTGTATTTAGCATTACCCTTGTATGAAGCGGTTACTGTTATGTCTCCTAATTCTTTAGCAGTGTAATTTAGTGTAAATACACCTTTGTTATCTGTTTTAACAGTTGTGGTTACACCATTAATTGTTACTTTTACATTGGTGTTGATTAATGCTTTACCATCTGCATTGGTAAATTTGCCTGTAATGATGATTTTATCATTGTATTTTGCTGCTGCAATATCCTCAATTGTTATTTGGGTGTCTTTTTTCTCTACAGTAAAAGTACTGGTTACTGTACAACCATTATATTTGGCATTACCTGAGTATGCAGCCGTAATGGTGTTTTCTCCCATGAGGGTTGCATTGTATATTGTGCTGAATTTTCCGGCATTGTCTGTTTTTACTGTAGTTGTTTCACCGTTAATTGTTAATTTGATGTTACTGTTGCCCAGTGCTTTGCCATCTGCATTAATGAATGTTCCACTGATTGTTATTTTATCAAGATATTTGACATTTTCTAGTTCATCTATAATGAAGTTTGTATCTTTTTTCTCTACTGTGAAAGTGGATGCTGCTTCTGATGCCAAGTAAGCATCGGTTCCATTAAAGCTTGCACTAATGGAATTTTCACCTAATTTTTTTACAACAGTATTGAATTCAAATATACCATTTTCATTTGACACGGTATTTGTTTGCTTATTGTTGAATGTTATTGTAATTTCTTTATTAGGCATTAAGTTACCTTTATCATCTGTTAATTTACCTGTAATGACTACATTGTCAAGGTATTGTACATCAGTAATCTGATTGATTACTAAAGTGGTTTCTTTAGGTGCAGTCAATTCATCAATGATTTTTTGCATTTCTTCAATCTGTTTAAGTAAATCTTCAATTAATGATGATTTAGGTGTATTGTTTGCAATTATTGTATCTTCTGAATCTGATTTAACGGCATAGTCTCCAATAATGGTGTCATCTATCATAATGTAGTTGTCCGTTACTTGAGCATTTTCTGTTTGAACAAATGTAATTTCAGATCCTTTTGTACTTTTTATAGTACAGTTGGTGATGGTTACATTTTCACATTTACCGAAGTAAATTGCGTTGTTGTCTCCACTACCATTAAGGTTTGCAGTAATGTTATTGGCTATAAATCCAGATGGTGTGTTATTCATCCAGTCAATATAAGCAATAAATGCAGTAACATTTCCACCTTCAATATCATATGTTGCATCAGCTAGTATGGTATTGTTGGAACCTTCAATTAAAACACCTGTAGCTTTATTTGATTCAACATTCATGTTTAAACCAGTTAAATCAATGTTTTGTGAAATTCCTGAACCCATTGCAGTACTGTATACTCCGTATGCTTCTGTATTTCCGTAAGAAATTATTTTTCCGCTTAATGTTGTTGTGTCTGCATCGAATAATTGTATTGCATCAGCATAATTATTTGATACAACAGTTACTTCGGTATTGTCCATTTGGGTATTTTTAGTTCTTCCAATGTTTATTCCGTAAGTGTAATTGATACCAGTTACATTAATATCTGAATTTTTAATCACATTATTTTCTGCTAACAGTCCACTTGCTGGTGATTGTATGTCAATACCATCAAGACTTGAATAAGCTCCTTTTTCTTCTCCATTATCATTTAACATTACAGTAACATTATCTAATAAGTTATCGGATGAACTTATGTAAATAGCTGATGATGCAGGGTGACCTACCCAGTTTTTATCATATGCTATTGGTGCAGAAGGCATAATTGCGTTAACTATTGTGTTTTTGATTGTGTTTGCATTTTCTGTTATTTCAATTACATGTATTGGTTCTTCACCCACTGAGTTAATAACTGAATTTTCAATGATGTTTCCTTCAGATTCTAAAAGAATTGCATAATCACTGTCTTTGTTTGTGTTATTTATTACAACACCATCTAAAACTACTTTTGCATAGTTTTGTACCGTGATTGTAGCATTGTATAATGTTGAAGTTCCATCATTTGTAATTACTAAGTTCACATTATCAAATATAAAATCTTTATTGTTGATTTCACCAGATACTATAAGGTAACTGCCATTTTCTGCAGCACTTGGTTTGAATACAGAATTTTCATCGAAGAAATTAGCATAAGTGTCATCAGTAATTATGTAACTTAGTGGGGTGTTATCTTCCACAGTACCATAATTGCCCGTATCTAATACAGCATTGTCTGCTATACCTTTAGGTGATACTAAGTAGTTGTAACATATTTCATTATGGTTACTTGATGAATTTACTGCAGGAACGTTGGCCGTAGGGGCAGTTACCATTACATTGTTGAATGTAATTGCATTGTACATTGCACTATGCATAGGCATACCTGAAGATCCTACTTTAATACCGGCAGTGTATACTTGAATAGTGTCTTGACTTTCACTAGATCCTTCCATTTTTGCATCAATATTGATGTTGTTGTAGGATATGTCATTGGTTGATGAATCTGCAAGTCCAATACCCACACCATAATCTGCATCAATAGTAATGTTATTGTATTGTACAGCGTTGCTCTCTCCAATAAATAGTTCAATAGCCCATGCATGTCTTGAATCTAATTTAATCATGTTATTTGATATTGTGTTATTTTCACTTGTATAAGTTTGGTATGTATCCCAATCAATTTCACCATTAGACAATATACCATATGCTTGGTTTTCTGATGTTGAAATGATTTTGTTGTTGTTAATAACTGAATTGTTTGTACTGTAGGTTTGGATACCGTTAGCATATGTTTTGCCGGTTGATGTAATTGTGTTGTTTTCAACAAGCATATTGTTTGCATTAGCAATACTTATTGCATATGCATAAGCTTCAACTTCTGTATCGATGTTGTTGTTTATTATTTGGGTATCTTTAGTAAGTTCTTTTCTGCTTAGACCTTTTACGTAAACACCATAAATAGTACCCATTATTTCTGCTTCTTTACCATTGCCTTTTGTAGTGATGTTGTTTGACTCAATAATCAAATCATCTGAATTAATTGATTCGATTGATGCTGTGTATAATATTTTTATTTCATCATTATTTTGACCACCATAAACAATATTGTCCTCAGGACCTGTAGTTGTAATTATGTTTTCTCTTACAACGTTGTTTTTTCCATTATTTATTTCTATTGCATGGGTTATACTTTTATCTTCATAATTGGTTAAAGATAAAGTATTTTTATTAATGTTTACATTGGAAACATCTTTTAATTCGATTAATACGTCTGCATAATCTTCTGAATTCATTTGAATGTTTGTAATGTTAACATCATCTGCAGTTACTAAAATTGTACAGTTGTTTAATACGGCTTGTGTATCTGCAGTAGTAATGTTTACAGGTATGTTGATTTCCATATCCTTTTCGGTGAACACTCCTTCAAATCTTAATTCGCTGTATGGTACAACAACGTCTTCCTTAATTGTTCCATCAGCTTCATTGAAGTATGCTGACCAGTTACCATCATTTAATGTGATGATTTGTGGTTCAGGCATAGTAACTTCACTAGAATATGCAACTTCTTCGTTAGGGTAGCTAGCTGTAATTGTGATTGGATTAAGTTTTACGTTCATTGTAGTTCTTGCTATTCCTTCAGTTAAATTCATTGTTGCATCTGATAGGTCTCCACCTTTTGCAGAGAAAGTTACTGCTCCATAATCAGGTAATGTTCCATTTATTCCAGTGACGGTTGTTCCATCGGTTACTTGGTTTAATGATGCAATTACAGTTACATTATCCTTAAATGCAATATTGTCACTTGGTGAAGTTGTAACATCAAGTATTATCCAGTTGTCTACTGTTATTTCATCAGCACTTGATCCGGATTTCCAGAATCCTTCAGGAGTGTTTGTTCCCCAGTAGTTGCTGTTTGCTACTACTTCTGCATCACTGGCATCATTGTATACTGCGCTGACTTCTGTCACGTTAGATATGATAATTGAGTTTTTAATGTTTAAGTTACCTTCTTGATTGTATATTGCTGTACCTTCATTTGCAGTTACTGTTCCACTCCAGGATACGGAGTATCTTGCAGAGTTGTTTTCAAATACACAACCATCAATGGTTAAGTCACCGGCTTCTGAAAATACTGCTCCACCTTTGTTGCTGTATTGGTTAATTCTGTTGGATATAAATACAGAATTGGTGATTGTAGTATCATTGTGTGTGTTAACTGCTGCTCCTCTACCACTGCCTGCGTAGTTATTTTCAAATTTACTGTTGCTTATGGTGAGTGGCTGGTTTCCGAAAGTGTAATAATTACCATAGGCACTGCTTGCAAGGGTATTTGATTGTCCACGGATGGTTGCAATGTTAATGATATTATTGTTGAATTGGGAGTTGTTGATCTCTAAAATACCACCGTTTGCAATAATTGCATCATAGGAACTTGCAGAGTTGTTTTCAAATATTGTGTTGTCAATGGTCACTGTAGCATTTGCATTGTTAATGAAAGTTCCAGCACAGTTTACAATTGTACAATCTTTTAATTCTACAAAACTATGTTCAAATAATGCTAATATGAAACTTCCTTTAGCACTGCTACCAAAGTTCGGTGCTGAGCTGTCTTTGAAAGTTACATTTTCAAAGCTAATTATTCCACCGGATACGTTTGCAATTCTACCTTCAGTGTTATTTATATTTGCATTTGGATTGCCGGCATTGGTAATTATTAAGTTTTTAATCTTTACAACCCCTTGCTCTCCAATATCAAATATTTTGCCTTTTTTAGCATCAATACTATTGCCATTAAAGTCTATTGTAACATATTTGTTAATTAGTATGCTTTCTTCTGTGGATCCTCTCACTATTGCATTATTGATGGGTACGGTAGCACCTGCTCTTGCAGCATTTATGGCATTAGTTACATTTTGGTATTTGTACAATCCAATATCCTTTACGGTTAAAGTAAATTCAGGAATGTCTGCTTCTTTTAATATTATGGAATTATCATAATTGAATTTTATGGTATATTCTCCCGGTTCGAAGGATGCATCAAAGGTTGCCGTAATGGTTCCATTTGCATAGCTGACCGGAATTTCTTCATCATTGATTTCCATCATGAATGGATTTGTTCTAAAATCGATACTGTTACCGTTATCATCAGTAATGTTGAAAGTAGATGTTACTGATGATTCCTGATCAGCAACAATATTTTCACCTTGGATTTTCAATGTTGAATTTAATTTACCGTTATTGAAGTATACATCTGCAGCTTTTGCCACATTACCTTCCATGGTGTTGTTTTCTAAGACTAATACGGTGTTTGGGGAGTTTACCCAAATTGTTCCTGCATTATACATCTCTTTTGCATTAACATTGTTTCTCATAATGCTGTTTTTTACTGTAGTATTACCGCTAGTGTACATTACTCCACCTCGGTAACTTGCAGTGTTGTTTTCGAATAAACAGTTGTCGATTAACACATTTTGATTTAGATTGTTAAGGTATAATGCTCCACCATAGTTGGCACTAGGGCCGTTGTTGATAAATCTGGAATCTTTGAGAGTTAAATTACCTGCTGCTCTCATGTATAATGGTGAATTTGCCATATTGATATTTGTGAAGGTACATCCTTCAATATCCATTTCAATATTAGCACCATACCCATATACTGCGGCACGGTTTGAATCGGCACCATCAAAGGTACAGTCAATTGCAGTCAATTTTGATCCAGTATTCATGTAAATAGGTTCACCATACGTTCGGCTGTCTGCAGTATATCTGAAAGTTACATTGTTTAAAATTAATGTACCTTTGTTCATAATGTCATCATAAGCTAATGAATATGATGGACCATATTCTGATAAGATTATGGTATTTTTTAAGGTGAGAATAGAACTTGTGTTTACTGTGAATACACCTTTGGTTGCTGTTATTGTGTGTCCAGCACCATCAATGATTTTTTCTCCGTTGATTGTAATATTGCCTTCACTGTCCTGTTGAACATAATCCTTTGTAAGAGTTACTTCACTTGGGGAAATGTCATCAGCTAATTCTGTGAAAGTTCCTTCACCTTCGTTTTTCACATTCTTTTTTACATTTTTAATTAGTTGCGTGTTTTTAATACTTACATCACTTTTTATACTCTCTACACTAGGGGGGATTGCTTGTGTAGTAATCTCTTCAGCAATGTTCGGGGAGTCAGTTGCGTAATTGTTTAAATCAGTTGCTGAGGCAACTGACACTCCTAAAATTGCTATGAATATTGCGGTAAGTAATAAAAACATTTTAGTTTTATTGTTAAACATTTAAATTACCACATATTAATAACATTCTTCCAAATTAATTTAATATTTTTAAATATAATTTGAAAGATATTATATAATTTAATTATTAAAGTAAATATATTTTTTTTTAATATTTTATTATAAACTATTTATTTTTAAAACGAACATTTAATGGTTTTTTTTATTTGTTTGGAACGTTAATTAATAGGGATAAAGTTGGAGTGGTTAAAAACTATTTCAAAATAGGATTGTAAAAAAATAGTGAGGTTTCGACAAAATTTTTTTTATTTCGAGAAAAATTCTATTTTTCACAGTTAATTTCTTTTATTATTAATTTAACTATAATTATTTAATTAATTTTTATATAGTCATTTTACATTTATTGTACTGGATAAAAGTTTGTTTAGTGTGGTATTTTATAATTTATTTTGATAATAACCGGGCATAATCAGTTTTAAGAGTTAAATGGTATGATGATATTCCTGAAGATTATCTTTTGTTTGATTAAAAAGTTGTTAAAAATGATTTTAGATAGGGGTTGATGAAAATGAAAAAGAGAGGGACGTGTCGTATATCGTAAAACAAGCTTGTTGGTAATACTGTTGTATGCTTATTTTGATAATTATGGTTTTTGTCATGAATTGGAAGATTTATCTATATTTCATCAAGTTTATAAATACTTATGATAGTATTAAATCTAATGAATGAGCATTTCAACGTTTCATAAAAGATAACAAAGAAACTATCCTCAAAGTGCTTGAAAATACTGTTCATATTACCAAAAAAAAGGATTCAGAAAATTTAATCGTATTGCTATATATGGAACAGTAATTAAAGCTAAAAATTTCAATTACAATATATTAAAGCTAAAGAATGGATAAAGTTATAAAAATAATTTTAAAAAAAAGATGTTGTAAAATTGTATAGGCTTTTTTTGCGAAAAAAAAATTTATATATTTTCTATTTTTTTCTTAACAGTATAAGT
>CADBRM010000107.1 GCA_902797085.1 uncultured Methanobacteriaceae archaeon | reverse complement strand
TATCTTATAATTAAATATCAAATTCAAAGACAATAGGTAAATGATCACTCAAACAAGCCCATTTTGAATAGTCCAAAATCTCAAACTTATTATGTAAATCTTTATTATATCGTTTTCCTTTTTCTATTAACGTAGTCTTTTCAATTATGTCTTTATTAGCATAAACATAATCAAGATGGAAAGAATAATTTAAGTGCCAAGATTGGAAAAAAGTTTTTTGTTTTTCTTTACCATTCTCTTCATTACTTAACTCATGATATACACTAAATAATCCTTTACTATTAAATTTATTATTTAAGTTAGTATGATCTTTAGCATTCCCATTACTATCTTTAACTCTGTGTTCAGGATTAAATACTGTACTACTATTAAAATCTCCACAAATAATAAGATTTTCATCAAATAATTCTGTATTATCATCAAAAAAATCATGAATCATTTCTACATAAGGGTTAAGTCCTTTTTCTTTATCTTCATCCTGTACCCATATAGTTAGTAAATTAAAAGAATTATTAACTCTGAAAATTTTGAAGAATTCATAGTTGCCCCGAGTTTTTATTTCTTTTAAATCAACATTATCCTTTGCAAATATTCCTAAACCTTTAAAATGATGATTTCCAATCCAATAATAATTATCTTGAAATAACTCTTTTATCAACTTATTATATTCCTTATAATCTGGGTGTGGCTCATCAGGATTTTCACATTCACAGATCACATAAATATCTGCATCCATATCAGCTTTTAAATCTTCTTCAAAAATTGTATGGATTTTATCTCTAAAACTTTGACAGCAATTCCAACTAATAATTTTCATAATTATTCTCTCCTCATTAAATATTATATTAAATTTTTTCTTCATAAGATTGTTTAAACAGTTTATTAAAGTAGTATATATCATTTTCAGAATTTATAACGTATTCATAATCACCTATGCCCTGGTGTCCAATATCAGATACATTTCTAGTTTTGTTTTCAGGATCGTTTAGTTCTGTTTCTTTTAAATTAATGAATGTTTTCAAGGATTTTGCTAAAACACTTACTGTGGCAACCATTTTATTATTTGCTTTAATGGCAACATAATATTTCCAATGAGTCATTTCAATATCATCATAATTTGATAATATTAATTCTTTTAAATTATCATACAATGACTTTATCTCATCGGATTTATTCATTAATGTATCTTCTTCAGTGTATTTCTTTATTTCTCTGTTAACCTTATCTTTTTTAGTATTTTCCTTAGTAATCTGATTTATTGAAGCAGTTGTATCTGTGTTATTTACCTTATCATATAATACTGTTCCGTTTGAATATTTTACTACTTTCCATAATTCAAATGCTATGTCTGAAAATTCTACGGAACGTAATTGATACGTAGTATAACTTGGAGAAATAAACATTACATTAGTTTGTGAAAAATCAAAGTCATCCTTTGATAATGTAGTATTACAAACAAGATTATACTTTAGAACAAATTCTGCTTTGTTATTAAGTAAAAGTGATAAATATGTATATCCCTGATCAATGACACTGTAATTTTTAACATTTTTGTATTCAATTATTACAAAAGATTTGGTTTCTTCATTAAATGCTAATGTATCTATCCTAAGGTTATCAACTTGAAATTCAGTAGCAATAAATTTTAATCCAAATAATTCTTCAAGATTCTTTTCCGTTAATTTTTGTAATTCTCTTTCATTCTTAAATTTTACTTGTTTAATTGGATTTAATATTTCTCCATCAATATTATAAATTGGCATAATACTATTCCCCTTTATAGTGGTTTATATGTAATCTGTTTTAGGTCTTGCTTCAATTCCTAATTTCTTATACATTCTTCTAGTTGCTGGATTAGATTCGATAGCAAGATATTTGGTTGGATCTAGACCATGTTGTGGTATGACTTCATTCTCCATCCAGTACTTTTTAACTTGAGGAGGCTGACCTCCAAAGTTCCAATAAGACTCATCAGGTACAAAGCCAGTTTTCTCTTTAATATCTCTAAGAATTTTAATGAACGTTTATAAGGACTTGCAGTAATCAATATAACATAATTATCCTTAATTAAATCTATTAATTCCATTTCATATTCCTGATTTTTAATTTTTTCATCCAAAGGCATCATTCTTATTTCCTTCGAATTAGCTATTAATGTATAGTTTAAATCTAATAGAATTATTTTATCCTGAGGAATTTTTAATTTAATTTCAGAAACAACATCTTCAAAATCATTTTCTATTAAACGTATTCCACACTGATAACAGAATTCATTTTCAACATTATTAACAGCATTGCAAACTGGACATTTCATATAAAACCATTCCCTAATATAATTTTTATACATAGATTATATTATAATTTATAAATCAGATTTGTACAACAAAAAAATAACACATACCTAATTAGAACTAGAAAAAAGAGGCTGTTTTTGAAAAAGATATAGAAAATAAAAAACGGACTAAAAAAATAAAAAAAATAAAAAAATTAATCCTCTAATAATTTCTTTAATTTAACTAATTCTTCTTTTAATTCGACTTTATATCTATCCATATTATCTAAATCATCATAAATAGTATCAATAGAATCAATTGCAGCTTCATTATTATCAGATTTTGAATAAGCCATTAACCTTTCATAACAACTAAATAAATTAAAAGCTTCCATATATAAATCAAGAACAACCTCTGCAACTTCATCAGTCTTTTCATATACTTCATTGTCCATATTATCACCTCC
>CADBRM010000106.1 GCA_902797085.1 uncultured Methanobacteriaceae archaeon | reverse complement strand
TATAATAGTAAAAATAGTCTTTTTTTAAAAAAAAATAAGTTAAGGAGATAAATTTATAATTTTTCGTCTCTTAAATCTATTGTGTCGGCTAAATCAGGACCAGTTGATATGATAGTGATTGGAACACCAACATCTTTTTCTATGTCCTCAATATAATCTCTGGCTTCTTGGGATAGGTCTTCATATTTGTTTACTTTTTCACATTCAGGGTATAATCTGTCTATACAAGTTAATGCAATTTGTGTAGCTCCGTTAATCATACAGGAACGTTTTGCAAATTCTTTATCAAATAATCCAACTCTTCTTTTACGTCCAGTTACTACGCCATATTCTTCAATTCCCATTTTTTCTGCTTCTTCAGGTGAAATTTCTGTAGGGAAAGGACCTTCACCTACTCTAGTAACATAAGCTTTGAAGATTACCACTACTTGATCAACTCTTGTAGGACCAATACCTACATCAGCTGCTGCTGTACTAGCACAAGTATCTTTACTAGTTACGAATGGGTAAGTTCCATAGTATAAAGATAATCCGAAACCTTGTGATCCTTCGACAAATACATCTTTACCTTCATCAAGTGCTTTGTTAACTTCTGTTGGTACATCGGTAATGTATTCTTCTAATTCCGGTATATCTTTAGCATAGTCTATAGTTCTGTTGATACGATCCGCATTTGCTGGTCCACATCCACTGCCTGTTGTTCCAATTTTCTTAGATAAGTAGGATGAATCTTTATCAGCTTGTGTGTGTTTTTCAGTAATTATTGCACAGTTGTTATCCATGAAGGTTCTGCCTTCAACGGTGTATTTGCTTAAGTATTCCATTTCATGTTTAAATACTTCAGGGTTTACTAAAACACCAGCACCAATTAATAATCTTGCATCTGTATTAAAAAAACCGGAAGGTGTTAATCTTAATGCATATTTGTCACCGTCGCATTCTACAGAATGTCCTGCGTTAGGTCCAACACCTGCTCTGGCGATGATGTCTGGCTTATCTTTTGTACAAAAATAAGTAATACATTTTCCTTTACCTTCGTCTCCCCATTGTCCACCGACTAAAATGGTACATGTCATAAAAAATCAAATCTCCTTTTTAATAATAATTGAAAATATTCAAATTATATTCTCTTATTTTAATCTTATAAATATAAGGTCTTTACTTTAATATTTATTTAAAAGATTTAATAAAAACTTTTCGATATTATTTTTTTCTAATAGAAAATCACTTGAAATTTTTATCTTTTTTTGTAAAATTTTTATTAAAATCCATAATTAGACATCAGAATTTAGGAATTCGTTCATTTTCCCAAAAATACTTCTTCTATCATCATCATCGGGTTCAATTAATTCTTCTCTAGAATTATCATATATTCCTTGTCTAGAATCATAAAGAACATTTTTTTCATCACTAATCATTTCATAAAGTTCATCAATTTTTTTACATCCTTTAACAGTAATTATAACATTAAGATTTTTGTAAATATTCTTAAACTTCACGTTTTCTCTTTTAAATGGATGAGAATCTATGTTAAATTCTGTCTGATTACCGGGACTGTTTAATGGATGAATAACCGGATCATTTGAATTTTTAATAGGGCTAGAATAAAATATTAAGAAATCTTCAATGTATCCCATTTTATAATAGTCAAATAATATGTTGAATAGAATATTGCTTGTTAAATGATTAGTGTGTACAGTCCAATCAGAAAAGTTTGTTTTGAATCCATTTTTGAATAAAGTTACATCTGAATCAAAATTAGGTTGTGATATAAAAACAAAATCACTACTCATTCTTATTGCATTATAAATTGCTAGTTTAGTTTCGTTGATTCCTGCTAAGTTTTCAATAAAATGTGAACAAGTAGTAAATTTAAAACGACGTGTGTTATTTTCATTGATTTTAATTTGTAACGGATTTATGTTAATAAGTTTGTGACGACCTAAGAATTTATTGGTGTCTATTTCTTTTTTTAGTTCATTAAATTTTTCAGAATTTGGTTCAAAGCCTATTCCTTTTTTTCCACCTAATTGTACACCTAAAGGTAAACTGGAACTTTGATTAAAACTAAAAACCAAAAAATCATAGTCTTCTAGATTGCCAGCATTGTTTTTTGATGCATCTATATTGTTAGTCATTTAATCACATTCTGAATCATGATAATATTATTTATGTGTTTGATATCTATTATAATTATTTAGTCAAAAAAGTTGTTTATAATATGTAAGAAATCATTGGATTTTTTTATAGTATTTTATAAAAAGAGGGTAGTTAATCCATTGAATATTATTGAAAATAGTAGGATATTCTTAAGAGTTGCTTTTAAATGATTGGAAAAAAAATGAAGGCAAGTTAAAAAAGGGGGAATGGGAAGTGTTAACTTCTTTTTTTCTTACGTTTTCTTTGGCTGTTCAAATCTTCCAGTACTCTTTCATTGAGGTAGTTTCCCTTGTTTAATTTGGAGTATGATATGTTGTCGACACTTTCCGAATATTTTTTTTCCGGATGATTTTCTCGTAGACGCTGGATATATAGCGATATGATTTTAGACAGGTAGGTTTCTTTAGTGAATCGGCCATCAATAGTTATGCTCTCTATTCCCATTTCCCTGATTTCATCAATTTCATCAATTAAACATAACATGTCATTGTTAAAGAAGTGGCTCTGGTTGTTGTAATCGAAGTGTATTTTATATTTGGCTTTGTTCTCTTTATCTTCCAGAACAACATACTCGTTTGGTTCAATATCTAAGTCGAAGCCTTCATTTAGGTTTGAAAAGTTATCTTTGGACACCATTATCTCCTGATTTCCTTGAACAATTAGTTCTAGTTTTGTGTTGTATTTTTTGGATTTTTTTACTAATTCCTTTATTTCTTCACGTGACAATTCGCTGGATATTGTTGTGGATTTAAAATTGTTTTTATCTAACATTGCAACACTGTATTCATTCCATATGTTGAGATTGTGTGCACCATAAATATTGTTTTCAGGGAATGATCTGGTTAATGATGGTGAATCACCCATAATTGAAATGTTGATATTGTCCTCTTTAAGGCGGTTGTTTATTTCTTTGATTTTATCTAAATCATCATCGGAAGTAAATGCTGAAAGTACCCATACCAGTTCTTTATCTATTGCTATGGCATATGCTTCTCTTATAAGATTTTCAACATTGTTGAAGAAATCGGTTTTGTTATCATATATGTAGGACGGATCGAAATATATCCTGTCAATAGGATTTCTATTTGCAATAGTTAATAAATCTAGATTGTCTACATATACATTAACTCCAACATATTCTGATTTTTTAACTTTAATTTTAGTATTTTTAACATTCTTGACATATTTTTTAATGTTTTTACGTAAACTACCCGCATTATTAGGGTTAGGTACGTAATACTCTAATAATTTTTCAGAAGCAATATCCAATACTTTACGTCTTATGTTATTGATTTTTCCAATAGGCATGAAAACATTATCTGGTAAATTTGTTACTTTAACATTGTCAACTATGAATGGAGTGTTACCACTTTTTTTCATTTGATTGATGATGGTTTCTTCATCAAGGGGCTTGTTAATGGCTTCATCGAATTTGCGTTCAGATTTGTAACCAAAACTAATAACATCGTCATTGATTTTAAAACTTACATTAACTGTCATGCTACGTTTTTTGTTGGGAGTAATGTCCATTGACAATGGGATATGTGGTTTGATTGTTTCTTTTTGGAATTGTTTTTGTCTATCGTGTAAATTCTTGGAATAACTGATATAAACTTCTGATCCAACTCTTATATCACGTGTTGTCTGTATATGGATAAAATTTTCTGTCTGTTCAACAATTTTGTCTAAATATATTCCTCTGATGTGATTGTTATGTTTAAATCCAATTCCATCTCCTTTTTCTAGGGTTGGATGGTGTTTATTTTCAAATTCTATAACCACATCTTCTCCTTCAATGGACTTGATTTTTCCCAGATATAATCCTTGGTGGAATGAACTTTCTCTACCCATAACTTCCCCCGGTGTGTCTTCGAGGATATATCCATTAGTATAATATCTGTTAAAAATTAGATTCAGGTCTTCCTCTAATTTTTCAATCAATTCATCAGTGTTTTCGTCATTCATATGGTCAATCATTGTTCTATAAGCATTTACAACGGTAGCAACATAATCTTCTGATTTTAATCTTCCTTCAATTTTTAATGAAATAATACCTGCATCAGAGATGGCTTTAACATTTTTATAGGTTGCCAAGTCATGGGTTGAAATTAAACATCCGTTGCTTATGCTATGGTTATGGTATCTAAGTTTATACATTGACCTGCAAGGTTGTGCACATGCTCCCCTGTTTGCACTTCTTCCTGATATGAATGAGGACATATAGCAATCACCAGATATACAGTAGCATAATGAACCATGACCAAATACTTCTAAATCCATATCAACATTATCTTCTTTTAAACGTTCAGATATTCGTTTAATTTCATGTATTTCCATTTCCCGAGGTAAGATAACTCTTTTGATTCCTTCATCATGGGCCCATAAAACACTATTGTAATCCCGTAAAGTCATCTGGGTTGATGAATGTACTTCCATGTCCGGTAAAAATTTGTTAATTAAGTATATTAATCCAATGTCTTGAACAATTACAGCATCTACACCAGTTCTATATAAAAACTGAACATACTTGAGTACTTCAAGGATTTCATTGCTATTAAATAACGTGTTTACAGTCACATGAACTGAAGCCCCATTTAAATGTGCGTAGGTAACAGCTTGTTCAATCTCTTCTGAAGTAAAATTTTGAGCAAAAGCTCTTGCACCATAACGATGTCCCGCAATATATACAGCATCAGCTCCCGCGTTTATTGCAACGACTAATATGTCATAAGAACCTGCTGGTGCTAATAATTCTGTTAAAACCATAATCAAACTCCTAGGTAAAATTCATTAAAATCAGTTAATATAATTTATTACTTTATTAGTACAAATATTTTAGTATAAACATCAACTTATGATTAATTATATTAGAAAATTGTTGTGGTAATTATGGATTTAACTCAGTTTTATGAAATATATTCTAGTTTAAATATAATAATTAACTTGATTTTAGCTATAGTAATTCCTTTGCTAATATTGAAATTAATTAATAGGACAATTAGAAAATATTCTGATTCAAGGAACATGTCATCAAATTCAATAGAAACATTATCAAAGATCTTACGTTATATTACGTTTATAATTATTTTCGTAGCTGCCTTGGAAATATTGGGTATTGATTTACATTCATTAATTGTAAGTGTAGGTCTAGTGAGTTTAGCCGTAACATTGGCTGCCAAGGATACTCTTTCAAATTTTATATCGGGGGTAATCATATTACTTGAAAAAAGATTTGAAGTAGGTGATATGATAGAGATTGATGGCCATAAGGGACAGGTCGAAAAGATAGGATTTAAATCTGTAGAATTGTTTTATAAAAAAGAGTATACTGTTATTCCTAACGTTTTATTTACTACAAAACCCTTCGTTAATCATACAAAAAATGGTTATTATAAAATCCGTTTTGACATAAAAATGTTGAACAAATACGATTTGGATGAAAAAATTAAGCAAATAGAAAATATATTGGAAGAATCCGATTTGATTTTAAAAGAACCGGAATATTTGGTATTTGCTAGAAATATCACAACAAATGGTGTCGAAGTCAGAGTTAAAGCTTATATCGATGATCCGGTTAAGGATTCTAAAATTATTTCAGCATTGATTAAAAAAATTAAAAAAGAGATTGTATTGGAGGACATGTATTAGAAAATTTTATGCTGCAGATTCATCGGATAATAATTCTGCTGCGTATAATTTTATTCCTAATTCTTTTGCAAGTAACTCTTTAGTTTCTTTACCGAATTCCATAAATTCTTCGGTTTCCATATGTTTTTGTAAGGCTTCTTTTGATTCCCATCTTTCTACAAAGAATAATGTTTCTTCCTCGACATTTTTATAAAGATTATAACTTATATTTCCTTCATGAGTTCTTGAAGCTTTAAGTAATTTTTCTGCTTTTTCTACAATTTCATCTAATTTTCCTTCTACCGGTTCTAAAGTTGCGTTAACAATAATCATAGTTATCTTCCTTAAATTTTATTTATCATTTTTCAAAAAAAATTGAAAAAGTATATAATTAAATATATACTTTAAAATATTAATATTTTTAAGATAACACGCCTTTATCTTTCAAATCTAAATCTATTGTTTGGTAATTGAAATTATTTGAACCATAATAATATAGGCTGATAATATCAATAGAACGGATATCACTTATATCAATTGTAAATAACATTTCAGAATTATTTATTTCTGTTTTTGAAGTCATGGATTTTCCGTTGATTTTTATGCTAATTTCTCCTTCTATCCTGTTGTCAGATTGGCTTGTAACATTTGCTCTGATTATCAATAAATTTTCATTTAACTCGTAATTCATCGAAACAAGGGGATTTTCCTTAAGTATTGCTACAATAGTGTTGTTTGAACTGGTGTTATACTTATTGGATCCAATAAATACGATTGAAATATTATATTCAGAGTTTATGTAATCTCTGCTTATCACAAAGTCATTTAAAGTAGCAGTTCCATTAGTAATTGTTATGGTTTTAACGGTTTTTTTATTAATTTTCAAAGTAACGTACCCGCTTTCAATTAAGTTATCGTTTTCATCAAATATCCTCGCAGAAATGTTTATATGATTATTTGAAACATCAGAGTTAATTGTACTATAAGTATTTAGTTTGATTATTGAAATTTTACTTTTATTGCTGAAAGTATTATCTAGTCTACTGTCATTACATATTAACTCTATGTTATAATCTTTTTTTATAAGTCTGTCGTCGAGTTTAAAATTGATAATCCTAATTTCATTGTTGTTGAATAGTACATTAATATTTTCCACATTCTTATATTGGAATTTAAGTTGAACCTTGTCAATTGAACCTTTATTGTAATTTGTTACTTTTGCAGTAATATTTATAACATCTCCGGCATGTGCAATAAGATTATTAATTGAAATTGAAGGTTTTATAAATGTTATATGGTATTGTTCATGAATAAAACTATTGTTATTGACATCAAGAATGTTAAATGTCAAATTTAAATTATCATATCTTATTGGGGTGGCATTGAAGGATATGCTTTTTATTTCATTCACATCTACCTGGTTTATTGTAATGGAATTGTCTAAATTTAAGTTTTCTGATGAATTTAAGTAAATCAGACCGTTTGGAACTAAATTCTCTAAACGGATATTTCTTACAGCCATATCTCCCGTATTTTCTATAAGCACAACATAGCTAATCAAATCACCATAAACATATTCCGGGGTAACATTGCTTATAGTAATGGAATATTCTCCTGTACTTGCTGATATTTCAAAAGAAATGTTCTGTTTTTTATAATGAGTTTCTCCATCATAATATAAATTTAAAATTAAAGAGTCTTCATTAGTCAGTCCTGTTGAAATAGTAAATAGTCCATTATTGATATTAGAGTATGAAAGCAGATTATCCTCTTGATATAGGTATATTTTTCCTAAATTAACGCTGGTGTTGTAAATACTGTTTGTTGAAATTGACCCCATAACTAAAATATTGTCTTCATCCTTTGAATATTCATAACTGATATTGCTACCAAGATTATTTCCTAGATATTCATTATCTGTGACAAGAGGGAATGTTTCAGCATTACCAATAAACAATTCATTAGCCGTATTATTATGGAATCTTGAATTAATTACAAGGGTTTCCCCGCTAAGATCATTTAACACTCCGTTATCGTATGAGGTGTTGTTTTGGAATAATGTGTTATCAACCAGTAATCTACATGATTCTTCATCATTTTTTGCTCCACTGGCGTTATTTGCAATATTATTTAAAATTTGAGAATCACGAATTTCCATATATGGATTTTCACTTAAACCTCTTTGAATATTGGTTAAGGTTGAATTGATAATATTGTTGTTGCTAATGGTGGAATTGTATATTGCCGTATGGCTATCGGAATATAATATTGAATTTGCAGTATTGTTATGGATAGTTGAATTTTTTATGAGTAAAAAACCTAGACCATAAATGCTTTCAGTATTATTCTTGATTTCTTTGATTTTTGAATTATCAAATATGATGTTGAAGTTAGAGTTATTTATTGAAATGTTAAGTAATTGACATTCATTTTTGTTTACGGCTATTTTAGAACAGTTTTCATTTTCAAAAACACTATTGTGGATTAAGGTTTTATTTTTGTTATTCACGATAATGGAACCTTCTTCTGAATTGCAGTTTTTAAAAACAGAGTTATTGATAATAATCAATGAATCTTCATTATATATTATTGAATCAAAGTTTCGTTCTTCTTCAAAAATGCAATTGTTCAGGTAAATTGTAGTCTCATTTTTTCCGTTTTGATGAGAAAAGACACTACTTCCAAAATTGTTTGAGGTATTGTTTCTAAAAATGCTTTCTGTCAGATTCATAAATCCTGAGTTACGTATAGCTCCTCCACCATAGAATTCATTTTCATAGGAGGTATTGTTTTCAAAGGTAACATTGTTTGTTATTAATGTTCCCATATTATTTATTGCTCCACCATAGTTACAATTCATATTTGCAATTGTTAAATTAGAAATGTTCAGTGTAACTAGGGAAGGTATACTTGCAAATGTTTTTTCGTTTTTCCCAGAGATTATTGAGTCATTTCCGTTTATTTTAATGATTTTCTCAATTTCTAAATTGTATGAACAGTCAAATGGAAATTGAAGATTATATCTTCTTTTAGTTAAATTTATTTCATGATATTTTTCTTCGGAAGTATAAATACTATCAAAAGCGTTAGTCAGTTCATTGTTATTTCTTACATAGTAACTGTTGACATGTTCATTTATCTCATCGTTGGTTATGGTTTCAGTGTTTGTATCCTTGTTTTCATTTTCTGCTGCATCTACTTCGGAGGCATATATTGTATTAGTTAAAATTAATAAAGTTATTAAAATTATCAATACTCCAGTAAGTTTTTTTAACTTCATAATTTTTACTTTATAACTCCTGTATATTTTATAATAAAAATGTAGTCATTTTAAACAATGACTAAAAATAGTTATATTTTTTAACATATTTATATTTTTATTATTTTTTTTATAATTTTTATTAATATACGGGAAAATAAATAATAATCTTTAATAAACAAAACAAATAAATGAAAAATTATATTAAGAATTTCTATTTAAGGTATTTTTTATGACTAAATTTAATAAATGTACTTGTGTTAAAGTTAATAAGGAAAAAATGGATTTAATTAAAGCAAAAGGTCTGAATTTGCAAGATTTATTGGATAAAGCCATGGATGATGAATTAAAACTTTCGGATGTATCTAACGTACAGCATAGAATTGATGAAATTACACTTCAAATTGAGAAACTCAAGAAGGAACGGGATGAAGCCCTTCAGGATTGTGAAAAAAAGATTGAAATTTTAATGAAAAACCTTACAGAATCAAAGAATAAAGAAGAGGATTATTATAACAAGCATATTAAATATTTGGAAATGGAACGGGAATATATTAAAAATCATTTGAAATAGTAATGTGAATTCCTTATTAATTATCATGGAAAAAGGAGTATTGTTTTTTTTGGTAATTAGAAATAATATGTTATGTGGTGTTGACATTAAATAGATATTACTTTTTATAATACTCCTTATTAATTATTATATTTTGAAAAAGTTTTTTGTATTTTCAGTAACAATTTTTCCCAGTTCTTCCCGGTCCATATTCATCTCTTTTGCAATTCTTTTTAGTATGTGTGGTAAATATTTTGGATCATTTCTGTTCTTTTTTGGTTTTGGAGTTAAGTCACGAGGTAATAGAAACGGACCATCAGTTTCTATCATTAATTTTTCGGGAGGAATTACTTTTATGGCTTTTAGTAATTCATCATTTCTGCGTTCATCACATATCCATCCGGTTACACCAATATAACAACCTAAATCCAGGTAATCTTCAGCTTCATATTTGGTTCCAGTAAAACAGTGTACTACTGCATTTTCTGCAATTTTTGAATGTTTTTTCATGATTTTAGCAAAATCGTCATAGGATTCTCTATCATGTAAGAATAAAGGCATTTTTAATTCTTCGGCTAATTCTATTTGTTTTTCGAACCATTTTCTTTGAACGGGTTGAGGTGAGAAATTTCTGTTATAATCTAAACCACATTCACCTATAGCGACCACACAATCTTCTTTGGCTAATTCCCGAAGGGTGTTAATGGTATTTTCATCACAAGTCTTGGCATCATGGGGATGTACACCACAGGTAGCATAAACCATATCCATATGTTTGCTTGCAAATTCAACTGCACTTTTACTTGAATTAATGCTGCTACCGGTAATAATGGCTTTGTTAACGCCAACTTTTTTTGCCTCATTCATTACTTCAATTCTATCTTTAGCATATGATTTATGCATCAAATTAAGACCAATATCTATTAATTCCATATTATCCTTTCCTTCAAGTTTATAATTAATTATGTTAATGATATCTATTAAAGAATTGTAAGATAACTTCTCTCACAATACTTTGATTTATTAAAAAGGTAAATTAATTCAGAAAAAAAAGAATTATTTGGGGGTTAAATATTGCTTAATATGTATTTTCCGAGGGGTATGGTTAAATTTGCTTCGATATATGCTGCTATAGCAAGGAATATGGTTATTATCACTACCATAATAATTATATCCAGAAACATTTTGAGGAAAATTGATGAATGTTCCGAAAATATGTCCATTTTATTTTTTTCCTTTATTTTAATTCCATTTAATAATGTAATTATTGCATGAGTAAATCTGAAACCACATGCACCAGCAATTATTATTGCCGATAATTCTACAATTCCATGAGGAAGAGTAAATGATAAAAAATACATTATATCTAAAGATGCACCAGTAAAACCAACAATCACAGCATTGAATATGAGTAGATAAAGTGTTGGTATACTGAAGTATATTCCTCCAAGAATAATGTTTGAAGCAACTGTAATGTTGTTGGTAAACAGAGAAATGGTTTCTAATTGTACAGTTCCCTGTTGGACACCTTCTTTCATACCATTTATTGTTGGGGTTATTAATGATTGGAATATTGCGGGATAATAATATCCTAATAATGTAAAGAGCACAAATAACATTAATGAAAGTAGCAAATGATATCGTATCCGTAGTAAATGCGACAAGTAACGATTACTGTATTTATTTTCCTTAGGTCGATTGAAATCGTATTCGTTATTGATTATTAATTCAATACATTTAATGGTTAGTTCACTGGTTAATGCAATTATTACAAAAAGTGCATATGTCGGATTTATAGTGTAAAGTATACAACTTGCAACTATGTAAAGAGGATAACATATTTTTGAGTAATTTTGGACAGAACTATTTGCGATAATTAATGATAAAAATATCAATATGGGAATTTCCAGATCAATTATTTCTAAAATATTTTCATTTGATATCCATGCAAATATCACATATATCAATATAGCAGTTATTGCTGTTATTATGTATCTATTTGTGTTGGATTTTTTATTATTTTTATTTTTATCCATTATGTCATCTTTTGTTTTATCATTAGTTTTGACATTTTTCTTATCTTTAAGTTTTATAACAGCATATGGGTTATCGGTTATGTTTTCTTGACTATCATAGGGGTGTTGTGAATCCATCATTAACCTCCAATTATATAATTAATCTTAAAAACTTATTAATAATTTAATAATTAAACTATAAGTAAATGTTTTGAAGTCATAGTATTAAAAATTTTTAATTATTATCATAATTTACAATTCATTTTTCAGGTGTCTAAATGAAAATTACAATGTTGGGAACGGGTAATGCTGCAGTAACTGAATGTTATAACAGTTGTTTTTTATTAAGTGAGGATAATAATCATTTGTTGGTGGATGGTGGGGGAGGAAGTAATATTTTCAATCAGCTAAGAAAAGTAAATACTGATTGGAAGGATATTCATCATATCATAGTTACACATAAACATATGGATCATTTTATAGGTGTATTGTGGTTAGTGAGGATGATTTGTCAGCATATTAACAGAAATGAGTATGAAGGTAATGTAAACATTTATTCTCATCAGGAAGTGATCTCGTTAATTAAGGAGTTCATGGAAAAATTTTTAGAAAAAAAGGATTTGGACTTATTGGATGATAGGGTATTTTTAAACACGGTTAAAAACAATGAAAAAGTAAATATATTGGGTAATGAGCTATTATTTTTTGATATATGCTCTAAAAAAGCAATTCAATACGGTTTTCAGATGACATATGATAATAATAAGAAATTAACTTGTTGTGGTGATGAACCATACAATGATAATAATGAACTTTATGTAAAGGATAGTGATTGGCTTATACATGAGGCATTTTGCCTGAAATCAGAAGAAAAACTGTTTAAGCCTTATGAAAAAAATCATTCCACAGTAGTTGATGCTTGCAGTATAGCTACAAAACTAAATATCAAAAACTTGATACTCTATCATACTGAAGATAAAAATATTAAAAATAGGAAAGAATTGTATTTGAATGAAGGAAAAAAATATTACTTTGGGGAGTTGTATGTCCCTGACGATTTGGAAGTAATATTTATTTAATTATCTTTTAATAACAATTTCTATGGTAGAAACGTTTGTTTTACGGCCATCTTCTCTAGTTATTTCTTCTGTAAAAATTTTTACATCGTCATCATTTGCATCAGTAATAAATCTGTTTGTAACAATTTCAGCTACATCCACTGCCTTGCTAATGGTTTTTCCTCTAGCTTTAATTGTTATTTCATCTAATCCTTCAGTCATACGAGAATTGATGGCTAATACATAATTCATTGAAGGTTTTTTTCCAATGTACATTAATTTTTCATCAAAATTAACATTATCCTCTTGTTTGGTTTCTTTATTTTCATTTGTTTCTCTGTCTGGTTCTTCTTTTGTATTAATATTTGTCTGGATTAATCCCATTTCTCTTAATTCCTGTGTGAATGACAAATTTCCACTCATTATAAAAAACCTCTAATTTCTAGTTATTATTATGTATATATTTTCTTAATAATATAATATTCTAAAACTTTTTTTTTCAAAATTTTAATATCCATGACTCTCAAGTACATGATACATTTTATAACGGGGTGTTTTTAAAATATCATGAGTATTTTTACGATTATACTCTACTGAAAGCTCATTTAATACTAAAAAGACTCGTCCTTCTGCAATTTTTATTAAAAATTTTATTTCATCATTTTTAAGTATTTTATCGGGTGTTGCTAATAGTTCATCAATTTCTTCTCCGAATTTAATAATTTCTACAGCAATCTTTCCGTCATAATAGATATTATTTTCAATACAATATGATAGGAGGTATTTATAATAATTTCTGAAAAAAGTCAGTTCTTCCACAAAATCTAAAATATTTAAAGTTAAATTTTTAGTGTTCATATTATTCATCCAATAGTTATATAGTAATATTTGTATTTCTTTTTTCTTAAAGTTGACAAAAAAATAAATAGTTTGAATTAATTAATTATTAATTGTTAAGGGAGGTAACTGATGAATTATAAACAATTATTTTGGAATCCATTGGCTTTTTTTATTAGTCTTATTATGAGTTTATTGATGCCACTGATTTTTGCTATTCCAATGGGTATGCCTTTGGAAATATGTTTATTGTACTGGCCAGTTAGATGGGTAGTAGCCTATTTCTTGGTGACATTATTTGTAAACAAAATATCTTTTAAATTGGCTATGAAAGTGTTTAATTTCAGACCTGGACATTAATACTCAATTTTTTTACTCTTTTTTTTTTTATTGTTTATTGTTTTTTTTTTTAAAGATTTCCTATTTATGTTTCAGGCTATTCTGGAAAAATATAATATTACTAAAACTATTATTAATTAATAAGTAATATATTATATTAATGGTTGAGTAATTTATAGGTGATTTGATGGTAAATGATAAGCATATTATAGAAGCATTAGGAAAGACACAGGTAGTTATTGAAGATGGAAAAATAACAGGTATCGGAGAACCTCAAATTGATTATTGTCCTATATTTGGCAAATATCATAATATTCAGAAGATTACTAAAGAGGATATTCAAAAAAACATCGAATACAGGATTGCAGATTTTGGTATGTGTACTAAGAATCGTGAATTGAAAATGGGGGATATGTTGTCGGTAGGAATATCGGAGATACTAAGAAGTAATGTTGAATTGGGTAATATTGATTGTGTGGTAGGTGCATGTGAAGGTGCAGGTACAATATTAATGACCGATCCTGATTTAATTCAGGGAGTCGGGGGTAGAGTATCTGGCTTAGTTAGTACAACACCAATTCCTGAAATAATAGAACAAATTGGTGATGAGAATGTTTTGAATTCAAAGACAGCAGAACTCAATCAACTTGAAGGATTAAAAATGGCTATTGAGAGGGGATATAAGAATATTGCCGTTACGATTTTGCCAACACCGATGATACGTGAAATAAGGGAATTGGAAATTCCTGATGATATGGAGGTCTATATTTTTGTAGCTCACACTACAAATACAACATTAGAGGAAGTAGAGAAATTATTTGTTGATGCGGATATTGTTACTGCATGTGCTTCAAAAAACATTATAGAATATGCTCAGATTAAAAAACCCTATTATTATGGAAGTGCTGTACCAATATATGCAGTTTCCGAAGCAGGACATCAATTATTGGATGCACGTTTAAAACATATCAATAAACCTTTAAGCACTAATGATTACCCTCAAGATTTATCAAAAATGGCTAAACCGCTACGATGAACAATCATTAATCCGTTTTTATTGGGGTGTTGATATAAATTACTTTTCTATTTTTTTATTACTTTTTTTTTAACTTAATAAGCGATACACCACAATATTTTCCCATTTATAACGAGCATAATATCATATACAATATTAATGCCGTAAATTTAACAATTAAAAGCATTTTCCTCTTAATTCATTTGAAACATTAATTAGTTTGATTTATTTATAATTAAGTATATACTATATATATATGGAGAGAATTCTAAACTTTATTGAAAAATATTTTTCTATAATCATCTTATTATGTTGTTGTTACTTTAATTTATCCAAATACATTTATATGGGTTTTAGATACTGTTTATGGTATAAATATTCTTAATTTGCTTTTAAGTATAATCTTGTTTGGTATGGGTACAACATTAAATTTAGATAACTTTTTAGAAGTTTTTAGAAAACCAAAGGAGATAGTTGTTGGTTTATTAGCTCAGTATATAATAATGCCGGTATTAGCTTTAATTCTTGCTAAACTTTTCTCGTTTGATATGGCGCTGACTATTGGCCTTATACTTGTGGGTACTGTTCCTGGTGGAACTGCATCTGATGTTATAACATTCCTAGCTAAGGGTGATTTAGCATTATCTGTTTCTTTAACTGCTTTATCAACAGTAATATCCCCAATATTAACTCCAATTATAACATTCATAGTAATCGGTAATCATATTTCATTTAATCCTACTGAAATGTTTATATCAATTGTTCAAATAGTAATTATTCCAATTATTCTTGGTTTATTAGTTAATTATAAGTTTCCTAACTTTACTAATATATTAAAAAAATATTTACCATCAATTTCTTCAATTGCCATTTGTTTAATTATTGGTGGCGTTCTTGGTGCAAATAAAAATGCTATTATAACATCTTCATGGATAATAATGTTGGCGATTATATTACAATACTGTTTTGGTATCATACTTGGTTTTGTTGTGGGTTATTTGTCAGGTATGGAAAGAAAGCAAATGATTACAGTTGCTATTGAATTAGCATTCCAGAATTCGGGTTTATCAACCAGTCTTGCTAAGACTCATTTCCCGGATTATGGTATGGCAACTGTTCCTGGTGCCTTATATTCTGTATGGCAGAATTTTGCGGGTTCGATTCTTGCTCATATTTTCAGAAAGTACCTGAATGAAGAATAATAACCTATTATTTTTTTTATTGTGTATAAAGAGTCTTCGACATAATTTTTGTTATAGATGATTTTTTCTATTTTTCACATATTTTTACTTGTTTAGGGTTAGATTCTATTGTTTCATAAGTTTGCTAACTAACTACAATCATTATATTAAAGAGTTATTATGGTTATCAAAAAGAGATTCAATAGGTTATGTTATATGAATATTAATTATAATTAATGTATGATAATATTAATCAATACTTTATTTTACAGGTTAAATTATTCCAAGTTTCAGCAGTATACAAAAAAAGTAAGAAAAAAAGGAGTTTAATTATTCTATAATTACATTTTCTTCAAATGAACTGGTATTATTTATTTCAAAAAAAAACAGAAATGTACCTAGTAATAATACATTGTCATGGCAATATTGTGTCATGGGTTATCTAAAAATTTGTTTAATTAATCCAAAATGCCACATATGTAAAATTAAATGTGACTACTGTAAAAAGATACTGTAATAAGTTCTCATAGAGGACTTGACAAATTTATTTTAAAAAAGAAAAACTGTATTACTCTTAAATATAACAATAATATCATATAATTATCATTTTATACACTTAAAAAAATTAAATATCTTTAAAATAATCTATTTGTTTAACATTTTTCTATTTTATACTTTTCGAACTAAAAAAACAAGAACGTATTACTGAAATATTAATAATTTGAATTTATGTCTACACTCCCTTTTTTCCACTAATCTATTATTACAATAATTCTTTATGATAATTCATGATAAATTATTTATAGTTTATTAACTAATATAAATAATAGATAATGAAAATTTATTAACAACTCTTGGGGATTATATTATGGAAATAACCAACGTAGTAGTAGCCGGTGGTGGAGTACTCGGCAGTCAAATTGCTTTCCAAACAGCCTATTGTGGATTTAATGTAACAATATGGTTACGTAGTGAAGGATCTATTGAACGTGCCCAACCAAAAATTGATAGATTAAAGGACATTTATTTGGAAACAATGGAAGCAATGAAGACAAATAAGATGGCATATTGTAGAGGATTTTCTGAAAAAACTGACTTGTCTGATGATGAAATTGAAGGATTAAAAGTCAAAGTGGAAGAAGCTTATAAAAACATCAAGTTGACCACAAGTTATGAAGAGGCAGCAAAGGATGCTGACTTGATAATTGAAGCAATTGCTGAAGATCCAGAACAAAAAATTGCTTTTTATACAGAATTAGCTAAATATATGCCTGAAAAGACAATTTTGGTAACCAATTCATCAACAATGCTTCCAAGTACATTTGCTGAATATACGGGAAGAGCAGAAAAATATTTGGCATTACACTTTGCTAACGAGATATGGAAGAATAACACAGCAGAAGTAATGGGACATCCTGGAACGAAACAGGAATATTATGAGGAAGTAGTTAAATTTGCGGAAAATATTAATATGGTTCCATTACAACTTAAGAAGGAACAACCTGGATATATTTTAAATTCAATGTTGGTACCGTTTTTAAGTGCGGCAGAAGCATTATATGCAAATGAAGTTGCTGATCCAGAAACAATTGACAAGACTTGGACTTTAGCAACAGGTGCACCAGTAGGACCATTTAGGATACTTGATGTTGTGGGATTGACAACAGCGTATAATATAGTTATAATGAATCCGGAAGCGAAGGATCCAACAACAACACCAGGTAAAATAGCAGCAAAATTAAAAGAAAAAATAGACGAGGGAAAAACAGGAATAAATGCAGGAGAGGGTTTTTACAAATATAATTAAATAAAAACATTTTTCTATTTTTTTATTTTTTTATTACCAATCCTATTTTTAAATTACATTTCTTATTTTTCCTAGTTTTTACACAATAAATTTAAAAAATAGGGGATATTATGGCAAAACATGTAAGATTAATGTTTGATAATGATTTTGAAAATGGAGAAAAAGAAGTAATTGATAAACTAGTCGAATTACAAAAAGCTTTACTTAATAAAGATGTGGCTCATTTAGATAAACTATTTGATGATTCCTTTGTATTAGTACGTGGTTCTGGAAGGGAAGAATCTAAATCCGAATTCATTTCAGATATTGAAGAGGATGTATTACATTACAGAGAATCTAAAATAAAAGTACCGTCAATAAAAATTACTGATGATAAAGCATCAATCATTACAATAGTGGATCTTCGTACCTGTTTACTGGGAGTTCAGAGTATCTGGAATTTAGATTCTAAATTTGTTCTTAATAAAATTAATGGCGACTGGTATTTTGTAAAATGGGATACATCTTACACACCTAAAGATCATTAATTTTATTCTTTTTTTTTTTATTTTATTTGAGTTAATAACCCAGTTTTTTTAGTAATTGGTTCTCTTTATCTTTTAAGTCAGCTATTTCTTTATCTATCAATTCGATTTTTTTAATTGTTTGTGGAATATCTATTTCATTTTTATCTTCAAAAGTATTTACATATAATTTTATGTTCAGATTATAATCGTTTTCTTTAATTTCTGTAAGGTTAGTTATATGTGAATATTTTTCTATTTCTAATTGGTTTTCATATACGTTAATGATTTTTTCAATTTTTTCTTCTGATAATATGTGACTATTGTCCTGTTTGTTGTATTCCTGTGATGCATCTATAAAAAGGATATTGTCGTTTTTACTTCTGTTTTTCTTTAATATTAGTATACATGCTGAAATCTTTTTAGGAAAGGTCTTTTCAGGTAATCCAATAACGGCATCAATATAATTTTTTTCCAAGAGTAATGTTTTACGAATTTCTTTTTCAGCATTTGTTCTAGATAATACTCCCTGAGGCATTACAACGGCCATTATTCCAGTATCTTTCAGATGATACAACATTGTTTCTATAAAAGCATAGCTTGCTTTACTTCTTGGGGGTAATTTTTTGTAAGTGTTAAAACGTTCATCATTTATTAATTCTTTGTTTGCATCCCATTTCTTCAAAAATGGTGGATGTGAAACGATTACGTCCATTAATGGCAAATCTCTTTTGGATGTTGTTGAATCTTCATTGAATATTTTGAAGTTTTTAGGAGCTATGTCATGCATTATCATGTTGATTCTGGCGATGTCATAATTATTTTTTTTAATCTCCTGTCCATAGTAGCATTTAACATTTTCTTTGTCCAACATTAATAAGGTCGAACAAGATCCACATGCTCCATCATATACATTATCAAATTTTTCATTATTTATTTTAACCAGTTTACTTAATAATAATGAGATTTCTATTGGTGTAAATGAGTTTTTTAATAAATATTTCATTATAAAATTGATATCAAGATTATTAATAGTTATTTCATTTATCTCCTGGATAAGTGATCTGTAGAGTTTGTCAAGATTATCTTTTTTATCACCACTATTTATTTCAGTAAATAAGTCATTCAATCTTTCATCTTCAAAAACAATATTGGATATGGATTTATTTATTGCTTTAATGATTTTTTCTTCATTCAAAATATTTTGGTATAAGTTATTTGGGTGAATGAAAAAACCTAATTCTTTCAGTGAATCAGATTTGATTTTTTCTCCATAATATTCCTTATTTTCTTCGTTAAAAGCTTCTTGGAATGTTATGTTGTATTTGAATAGTTTTTTGTTGTTTTCTTTTTCAATTTTATGGGAGAGATATTTGTAAAAGATAATATTTAGAAGATTTTTTTGATATTCTTCAAACATTACATGGCCACGTAGTTTTTCCGTTGAGTGAATGATTATATCCTTAATATCCATTTTTTCATTCTCCAAATATTATTTCTTCTATTAAATTTTCTTCTAATTGTATTTGTTTTTCCATCAGGTGTTTTTTATTTTTAAAGGTTTCAATTAAATTAATGTAGGTTTCCTTTTTATCCTCTTCTATTTGTATAATATTAAATTTTTTAATGTTGCTTATATTGACCACTTTCATACTGTTCTCTTCGGATACTTGATGGATTTGTTTTTTAATGTAGTAACTATTAAGATAAAAATTTAATATTTCGGGAGAATAATTTTCATTTACTTTTATGATAGCATAATTGGATGTGGTTGTTACATTTTTTTCATTGAACTCAATAATTCTGGAAGTATAGGGTGGGGTTAATCTCATTATAATATCTCCTTTTTTAAGAAGATATTTTTCATCTAATTTTTTGTTGGTCTTTATGGTTTCTAGCTGATTTTTGTTAATTCTAAAGTTATTTTCATTTGTTAAAGTAATTATATCATATTGATACGTTGGTTCCGTATCTTTCATTGATGAATTTCTGATTCCACTATATATTTTTGCTATCTTGTCTAATGATATTTCATTCATTTGTTAACTCCCCCTGTTTAACCTAAATTAATATATCATTTTATTAATTAAAATTATTTTCCTATATTTATTCATATAATTTTATGAAAAAATTTTGATGTTTTTTTGATAATATTATTTTATGATAATTATATATAGTAGAATAACTCATATTATTATATAACACAATATTGTTTTGTCACAAATTAAAAATATTAAAAGTTGGTGATATAATGAGTTGTGACGATGATAAGGAATGTTGTAAAAATAAAGAGCATTCCGAAGAGGAATGTTGTAAAAATAAAGAGCATTCTGATAAGGAATGTTGTAAAAATGAAGAAGATAAACAATGTGACAAAGAACATGGCAACAAAGAAAATTGTCACAGAAAAAGAAGATGTTGTCATGGTAAACGTAAACAAGTTATGCGTTTAAGAATGAATAACGTATACTTATGAATAATGATAAAAATTCTTAATTAATATTATATATGAAATTAGTTTAGATATTTCTATCTAAACCTATTTTAATTTAATCAACACTATTTTTCCATTAATTTATGTATCTGATTTTATTTTCATCAATTTCAGATAAATTGTGAGCTTCAGGTCTATTTTCAGCCATACCTAATGATAGTATGCCTACAACCCTATAATTATCACTCATTGAACATATTTCTCTAACAACGTCTTCAGAACTTATTTCATCAGCAGTATATCTTAAGTGTGACTGACACCAGCAACTACCGACTCCCTGTTCATTAGCCATCAAATCCATATAAGCTAATGCAATTGAAGAATCTTCTATCCATGTATCGGCCTTATCCGTGTCAGCAAAGACAACTATTGCAACATTTGCATTTGCAAGCATAACTGACCCTGAAGCTTTGGATTTGGAAAGTTTTTTTAATACATTTTTATTTTTTACTACAACAAATTCACAAGGTTTTCTATTTCTACTTGTAGGAGCCAATAGTCCTGCTTGAAGTATTTTTTCGAGTTTTTCATCAGGAATTTCCTCATTGGTATAAGTTCTTACGCTACGTCTTTTTAGGATAATTTCTAATAATTCCATTTTAGTCCCTCTTTATATTTTAGTTTAATAATAATTAATATTTATTTCTTATTAATCTAGTTCATCAGATGGTATATGATAATATGGGTCTTCAAGAATGCTTATTTCAATAAATTCATTTGCATCATCCAATAATCTAAGGCAATCTCTACTGAGATGACTTAATAATACTTTAATTCCATTTTCCTTATATTTTTTTGTTACTTCATTTAATGCTACAATAGCTGATTGATCCATTATACGTGACATTCTAAAGTTAATAATTACAGTTTCAACATCCTGTTCATAATCAAATAATTCTTTGAAGGTTGTTGTACTTGCAAAGAATAATGGGCCATGTATTTCATAATATTGTACATCATGTTTCTTATCATAGGAATTGATTGAATAAATTCTCTTGGAAGATTGCCAAGCATGGTTTATTGCACTAATAATTACACCCAGGACTACTGCCAGAGCTAAATTATTTAATATTATTGTTATTACAGTAACTAATATAAGTACTATTCTATCTGCCTTTGGAACATACCTTAATACTTTAATGCTGGACCATTTGAACGTGTTTATAGAAATCATAAACATGATTCCCATTAGTGCAGCCATAGGAATTGCATCAATAAGTGCAGAACCGTATAGGATCATTACCCATATTGAAAATCCTGCAGTTAATCCACTAATTACTTGTTTTCCTCCGGATTCCAGATTAATCATAGTTTGTCCGATCATTGCACATCCGCCCATTCCTTGGAAGAATCCGCAAACAATGTTTGCAATGCCCTGTCCTATACTTTCAGTATTGGATTGTCCTCTTGTATTGGTCATTTCATCAACAATATTCAATGTTAATAGGGTTTCTATTAATCCTACTGAAGCCATTAGCAACGCATATGGAAATACGATGGTTAATGATTCTATTGTTACTGGAACCATAGGGATGTGAAATGTTGGCAGTCCGCTAGCAATATTGGCAATATCTCCTATTGTCTTGGTGTTTAATCCGAATATTAATGATATTATGGTAGTGACAATTATTGCAACTAATCCACTGGGAATTTTTTTTGTGTATCTTGGAAAAAGGTACATTGTCAGCATACTAATTGCTACAAGAACAATCATAATTATTAATGGAGTACCGGTAAGCCATGCACCAGTACCTGTTTTAAACTGGCTTATTTGTGAAGTAAATATCAGTAATGCTAATCCGTTCAAAAATCCATAAATAACTGGTTGAGGTATCAGTCTCATAAATTTTCCTAGCTTGAAAACACCTACCAATATTTCTATAATACCCATTAGAATTACTGCCAAATATAAGTATTCTACACCGTAAGTCGTGATTAAATTTACACTGACAACTGCAACACTACCTGCAGCTCCACTAATCATACCAGGTCTACCGCCAAATATTGTGGATATTAAACATATGATAACTGCAGTATATAATCCGACCATGGGATTTAATTGGGCTACTATAGCAAATGCTATGCATTCCGGCATCAAAGCCAGGGAAGTGGTTAAACCACTAAGAACTTCCAATGAAACATTTTTGTTGTTTTTGAATTTATTGAAAAAACTCTTATTATTCATCAATCACTATTTATGTAGTTTATTATTAAATTAATTAACCATTGGGGGATATTTGTAGTTAATTCTATTAAAATGTTCTTGAACTGTTGAATGGGAGGAAATTGTATGATGAAATATTCAGCTATATGTTTTGAAATTATTTTTTTCCTAAATTTTTGTGTGATGCAAATTATTATTCGTAGTTTTAACTCAAAATATGGGAATTATTTTAAAGGAACACAAAAATCTATATATCATTAAAGTTAAAAGTTAATATTAACGGTATTTAAAGGTAATCATTTATGAGAATTAATTTTTTACGTAAAATAAATACTATTTTAATCTTTTTTTAATTAATTTTAAAAATCATTTAGGTATAATCATGATAATAGAAGTTTTAGCAGTTGGATTAGGGGGATTTATAGGTAGTATTTTACGATATTTAATTGGATTTATACCTATTAATGAATCAACATCATTTCCAATAAATACGTTTATAATAAACATCTTGGGAGCAGTATTAATCTCGTTTATTGCTTTTTATATTACAAATTATAATATGCATGAAATAAATCCATCAACATTAAAAAGCCTAATATTATTTTTAAAAGTGGGTGTTTGTGGAGGATTCACGACTTTTTCAACATTTGCATTAGAAACGGGAGATTTAATTAAAAATGGGAATGTTGAGATTGCTTTTCTATATGTCCTGTTGAGTGTTGTAGTTGGAGTAAGTGTGATATTTTTACCGGAATTATTAATTAGGAACTGATTTTCCATTTTTTTTCT
>CADBRM010000105.1 GCA_902797085.1 uncultured Methanobacteriaceae archaeon | reverse complement strand
TATGCCAATAAATGAGGTAGAACAGGGATATAATAAAGCTTTAGAAAATAAAATACAAAGATTCTGGCAAGAACAGAATATATATGACAAAACTAGTAAACAACGTGAGAATAAACCTAGATATTCTTTCCTTGATGGACCGCCATACTGTAGTGGAAGAATACATTTGGGAACTGCTTGGAACAAAACAATAAAAGATGCTTTCTTAAGATATAAAAGTATGTCTGGTTTCAGTTTAAGAAGACAAGCAGGATGGGATACTCACGGTCTTCCTATTGAACACAAAGTTGAACAATTGCTTGAAATTAAGAGTAAACAAGAAATTGAAGAAAAATATGGTATTGACAACTTTGTTGATAAATGTAAAGAATTTGCAATTAAAAATAAGGAAGACATGACAGAACAATTCAAATCAATGGGTATTTGGATGGACTGGGAAGATCCATATGTCACATATGATAACAGTTACATGGAATCCTGCTGGTGGACCCTCAAAAAAGCTGATGAAAGAGATTTACTCGTACAGGATAAAAGGGTAATCACCTGGTGTCCTCAATGTGAAACAGCTTTGGCAAATGCTGAAATTGAATATGATGAAAAACAGGACCCATCAATCTATGTTAAATTCGAACTCAAGGAACAGGAATTCGATGTTCCAAGTTACGTTCTCATATGGACAACTACACCATGGACCATACCAGCTAACATGGCGGTAAGCGTACATCCAGAATTTGATTACTCATACATTAAGGTAACAAATGACGGAAAAGAAGAAATATTGTTAATGGCAACAGGATTAATAGGTTCATTATTTGATGAAGAAGAATATGAAATCATTAAAACCGTTCCTGGTGAATCATTGGATGGTATCGAATACTTGCATCCATTAAGAGAGGAAGTTCCTTTACAGGGTGAATTTGGTCACAGGATTATCTTGGGAGATCACGTAACCTTGGAAGATGGTACCGGCTGTGTACATACGGCTCCGGGTCATGGTCCAGAGGACTATGAAGTAGGGGTAAAGAATGGAATACATGTATTCTGTCCTGTAGGCGAAAACGGTTGTTACACAGATGAAGCAGGTAAATATGCTGGTCAGGGCGTTAAAGATGCAAATCCAGAAATCACACATGACTTAATCCATAACAACGCATTACTTAATGAGGGAACTATTGACCACAGGGTAGGGCTTTGTTGGAGGTGTAAAACACCTATTATTTACATAGCAACTAAGCAATGGTTCATTAAGGTAACAGAAATTAAAGATCAAATGCTTCAACAGGTAGATGCAGTTGAATGGGTACCATCATGGGCTGGAGAAAGCAGATTCAAAGACTGGGTATCAAATGCACGTGATTGGACTATCTCAAGACAGAGGTACTGGGGTATACCTATACCTATTTGGACTTGTGATGAATGTGATAATAAAGTAGTTGTAGGTTCAAAACAAGAACTCAAGGAATTGTCCGGTGATGACACATTGACCGGCGACTTCGTACACAGACCACACGTGGATAACATTACAATTCCATGTGAATGCGGACATGAGATGAAAAGGGTTCCTGATGTACTGGATGTATGGATAGACTCTGGTGTAGCAGGATGGGCAGCATTACACTACCCTCAGGATCCATCAGAAAACTTTGATGACTGGTTCCCGTACGACTTTATTACAGAAGGTCATGATCAGACTAGAGGATGGTTCTACTCACAATTAGGTCTTGGAGTAGCAGCATTCGGCAAAGCACCATACAAAAAAGTATTGATGCACGGATTTACACTTGACGACAAAGGTCAGAAGATGAGTAAATCCATAGGAAATGTTGTAAGTCCTGAAGAAGTTATTGAAAAATACAGTGCAGACACTTTAAGATTCTACTTGCTTGATGCCAACAAACCGTGGGATGACCTCAAATTTAATTGGGATGAAGTACAGAACTCTTCAAAATTATTTAATATCCTATGGAATGTGTATTATTTCTCTACCACTTACATGAGTCTTGACAACTTTGACCCGACAAAACACAACAAAGAAGATTTAACATTTAGACGTGAAGATCTCTGGATCAGGTCACGTATAAACACTTTAATCAAAGCTGTCGGACAAGACATTGAATCATTGGTATTTAACAGGGCAACAGAAAAAATCACAGAATTTGTATTGGAAGATTTAAGCCGTTGGTACGTAAGACTTATCCGTGGAAGAACATGGGTGGAAAGTGATGATCCTGATAAATTGGGAGCATACTACACATTGTATTACACCTTAAAGGACTTGGTAAGGGTACTTTCACCAATAGCACCACACGTTACTGAAGAGATATACCAAAACCTTGTACGTGGTGTGGAAAGCGATGCACCAGAAAGTGTTCACATGCTTGACTGGGAATATGATGAAAGTGAAATTGATGTAAACCTTGAAGAGAACATGAATCACATTCGTGATATCTTGGAAGCTAGTGCTCATGCAAGGGATGTTGCAAGGTTCAAGTTAAGATGGCCTGTACAGAATATTACGGTAGTAACTGAAAATGATGATGTAAAAACTGCTATAGATTCATTAGAAGATGTATTGCTTGAACAAGCCAACTCAAAGAAAATTACAATAGAAACGGAGTTGGAAAACGCTATTGTCATAGCCAAACCTAACATGTCTATCCTAGGTCCAAAATTACGTGGAGACCTGGGAAGAGTTAAAAAATACTTTGAACAGGATGATGTTGATGCGGGCATAATCTTGGATGAGGTGACAGCAAACGGTGAATATACAATACACTTTGATGATAAGGACATAACACTTGTTGAAGAAGAAATCTTATTCGAAAAAGAGGTACCTGAAAACCTTGTAAGTTGTGACTTTGAGAACGGTAGCGTATATGTGGATACGGAGGTAACACCAGAAATATACTCTGAAGCTATGGCACGTGAATTAATCCGTCGTATACAGGATATGCGTAAAGATCTGGACTTAAATGTTGAAGCAAACATTGAAGTGGCAGTGGAATGTAGTGAAGAATTCAAAGATGCTGTATTACCACACCAGGACTACATATCTAATGAAGTGCGTACTGGTAACTTAGAATTTAATAATATCTCTTCGGATGAAGGATATACTAAAGAATGGAAAATTGAAGAAGAACAACTAAAAATATTCATTAAAGAATAAATATTTATAAGAATTTGAAGGTTGTATGAGTTTATGGTTTTAACTGATGATGAATTAAAATATATTAACGAAGTATTAGGTAGAGAACCTAATGAATTGGAATTGGGTATGATGGATGTAATGTTCTCAGAACATTGTTCCTATAAAAGTAGCAGACCTATTCTAAGAAATTTTCCTACTGATGGGCCGGATGTAATTCTGGGTCCTGGTGATGATGCAGGAATAGTAAGTTTAACAGATGAGTACGCTCTTGCAATAGGTATGGAAAGCCACAACCATCCTTCAGCTGTAGAACCTTATGGTGGTGCAGGAACAGGTATTGGAGGTATTGTAAGGGACATTATTAGTATGGGTGCAAGACCTGTGGTATTGTTGGATGCATTGAGATTTGGTCACATGAGTGATCAAAGATCCAAATACATCTTCGATTATGTTGTAAAAGGAATTTCTGACTATGGAAATCGTATCGGAGTACCTACAGTAGGTGGGGAAATAGAATTTGACGATAACTTCCAATACAACCCTATGGTTAATGTAGTTTGTGCAGGATTAGTTAAAAAAGATGAAATAGTTTATGGTAGTGCACCAATAGTGGGTGATGTTTACCTTCTTATGGGAGGAACAACGGGACGTGACGGAATTCATGGTGTAACCTTTGCATCAGAAGAGTTAACAAGTAATTCCGAAATTGAGGACAGACCGGCAGTTCAGGTTGCAGACCCATTTACCAAGAAAAGAGTAATGGAAGCCACATATGAATTATTGGAAACACTTGACATACATGGAGTAAAAGACCTTGGAGGTGGAGGACTTACATGTTGTCTATCAGAAATGGCAGATAAGGGTGGAAACGGTTCATGCATTGACCTTAATAAGATACCATTGAGGGAAGAAAACATGACACCATATGAAATCATGTTAAGTGAATCACAGGAACGTATGGTATTTGCTATTTCACCGGATGATGTTGAAAAAGCATCAGCTATCTGTGAAAAACATGACTTATCACATGCAGTCATTGGTAAAATTATTGATAAAAGAGAATTTATCATTAAAGATGGCGATGAAGAAATCTGTCATGCACCTAACGTGTTATTCACTGATGCTCCGATTATTGAAAGAGAAGCAAAAGAGCCTGAAAAGATTATTGTTGATGTTGAAATTCCTGAAACAAACCCTGAAGAATCATTACTCAAATTACTTGCATCAGAAAATATCACCAGTAAAAGATGGGTATACAGTCAATATGACCATGAAGTACAATTAAGAACAATTGTCAAACCTGGTGATGATGCAGCAGTTATTAAAGTAGATGATAACACGTCATTCACTATAGGAACAGACTGTAACAGTACTCATGTATTCTTAGATCCATATCATGGTGCGGCAGCAGCTGTATTGGAATCCATCAACAATTCAATTAGTATGGGTGGAAGGCCAATAGCATTGGTTGATTGTCTCAACTTCGGAAACCCTGAAAAACCTGAAGTGTTCTGGCAGTTTAAACAAGCAGTCAGTGGTATGAGTGATGTTGCAAACAAATTTGGAACAGCATTCATCAGTGGTAATGTAAGTTTCTATAATGAAACTGAAGGTGTAACAGTTAATCCTTCACCAATAGTAGGTACAGTTGGTGTACTGGACAATAACTACATCAAAACAATGACACTCAAACAGGAGGGTGATGTTGTTGTAATTATTGGTAACACTTACCCGGAACTTGATGGTTCACAGTACTACAAGGAAATACATAATGTGGTGCAGGGATATCCTCCGGAAGTAAGGCTGGATGAAAATTATGCAGTATCTATGGAAATACAAAAGTTAATTAAAGAGTATAATGATGATATTACTGCAGTACATGACATATCTAAGGGTGGAATTGTAACTGCATTGGCATTAATGAGCATAAAATCAGATAAAGCAGTTAAAGTGGATGTTTCTGCAATACCATCAGTTACTGATTTAACTTTGGATGATAAATTATACTCAGAATCATATAGCAGATTCCTGATAACTGTCAAGGCAGACAAGGTTGATGCAATTAAGGAAGCATTGGAAAATGATGACATAGCATTTGCTGTTATAGGTGAAGTAACTAATGATAACTTTGTTGTATGCGATTCTGGTGAAGAATTAATTAATCTTGAAGTGGAAAAATTGGTGGAAGCAAACACCACCACAATCGAAAATCAAATGGCATAGCTGCATAGAAGGTCAATCTAATGAATGCATTATGGTATTATGCAATAGGTTTTATAGTAATCTATGTGTTGGCATTCCTTCTTAAAGGGAGATATGATAACATTTCCCTTGAAGGAATAGTACTCATGTATAAGACAGATAAATTGCATGATATTATTGATAAAATAGCTAAAACAGCACCAAGATTCTGGAAAACATATCTGAATATAGGAATACCTCTGGGAATATTCTTGATGATAGTCATGGTGGTTTCATTAATCTGGTCATTGCAGCTGATGTTTGAAATGCCAACGGTATCGTTAATTCTTCCGGGAGTTGATATTCCTGGTTCTCCATTATACATTCCATTCGGTACGGGTTTGTTGGCACTTGCCACTGTACTTGTTATACATGAAGGTGGTCATGGGGTACTTGCTAGGGTAGAGGATGTAAAAATAGACTCTGTAGGTCTGCTGCTCTTTGCAATAATTCCCGGTGCTTTTGTTGAACCGAATGAGGAAGAGCTTAAAAAGATTAACGGAATCAGTAAGTTAAGGGTATTTTTTGCAGGACCAATGTTCAACATGGGATTGGCAGCGATAGCTCTGATACTGATGATGTGTGTCGGCGGATTCATTGCATCGGAAGATATGTATGTCTCGGATGGGATGGAAATTACCAGTGTAGTTCCGGCAAGTCCCTCTGAGGGTGTTTTATCTGAAGGAATGGTAATCCACGGAGTTAATAATAATGCAGTTAATGACACGGCCTCATATACAAAGGTACTTAACTCGATGCATATTGGAGATAACATCACCTTTTCAACAGATAAGGGAACGTATAGTGTAATCAGTACGGAAAATCCTAACAACAGCAGTAAATCATATATTGGTGTACGTTCCAAGGAACACAGGATAGTATCACCTGCTGTAAGCAGTAAATACGGAACGTTATTGCCTTGGTTATTAACGGAATTAAGGGAATTGCTTTACCTGATATTCCTTTTGAACTTTGCAGTCGGAACATTTAATCTTCTGCCGATGAAACCTTTGGATGGTGGATTAATATTAGAAGAATTTATGAGTTATAGGATTACTGAAGATAGGAGAAGAGACTTTAATGACACTTTGAATTGGTGGACCAGACCATTACCACAGGGCAGTAGGTGTTGGTTAAGTCGCAGATTCAATAACTTATTGGATTTCTTACACGAACATGAACTTGGTGAACAAACAGTAAACTTTGTTGTTAGAAGTGTGAGTTATGTTCTGTTAGTGATTTTATTAGTGTTGATTTTGTATGGTATGGTTCCGGGAATTCTTAAAATGATTTAAACCCCCAATTTTTATTTTTTCATATTTTTTTATGTGGCATTTTTCATATTTTATTAAAATTTAACAGAATATTTTTTCTTGGATTTTTATTCATTGATTATTTTATGGTTATCTAATAATAAAATTATATTACATTGTTAACATCATATATAATAATAATTATTAAAAATTTTAGGGTGAACCATTATGAATAAAATGAATATTGTAGGTATTGGTCCAGGAGATAGGGAATATTTAACATTAGGTGCTATTGAAACAATTGAAAATTCAGATGTTTTGGTAGGAAGTCAAAGATCTTTGGATTTATTTGATTATGTTGATGCTAAAATGGTTGTTTTACAACCAAGAGACATTCCAAAAACGGTCAAAATGGCAGTATCATATCTTGATGATGGTTTAAAAGTATCTGTGTTATCAACAGGGGATCCTGGTTTTTCAGGAATGCTAAAAACAATACAAAAGTTATCCCCAAAAACTAAAGTAAATGTTATCCCTGGTATTAGTTCAGTTCAATTAGCAGCAGCAAAAGTACAAATACCATGGGACACAGCTAATCTATTAACGATTCATGGAGGTAAAGCGCCGACAGAGGATTTGCTTGAAAAACTGGATAACACAAGACCTAATATTGTACTTCCTAACAGACATATCAGTGAATTGGCAGAATACTTGATTGATCATGGTTTCAGTCCGGAACATGACATCACCATATGTGAAAAATTAAGTTATCCTGATGAACAGATAGTACAAGTTACATTAGAAGAAGCAAAAAACATGGACTTTGGTTACATGTGTGTTGTAATAATATAATTTTCTTTAATTTTTAATTTAACCTCCATTTATTTCTTATTTTTAATTTTTCAATAACTTAATTATCTAAAAATTACATATATTTATAATATATTAATGAATTTATCATTGAAAATATTTTCAAACGATTATGTAGTATTATTTAACAAATTAGAAGGAGTTTTGATATGTTACAAATAGCAGTAACAGGAAAACCAAATGTAGGAAAGTCATCATTCTTTAATTCAGCAACACTGTCTGAGGCAGAAGTAGCAAATTATCCATTTACAACAATAGATGCAAATGCAGCAATAGCCTATGTCACGGCCGAATGTCCATGTAGTGAACTAGACGTAACATGTAACCCTAGGACAGGAAAATGTGTTGATGGTATAAGATACATTCCTGTTGAACTCATAGATGTGGCAGGATTAGTACCCGGAGCTTATGAAGGAAAAGGGTTGGGAAACAAATTTTTAGATGACCTTAGTCAGGCAAGAGCTTTAATACATATAATAGATGCTTCTGGAGGAACCGATGCAGAGGGTAACCCTTGTGAAGCAGGAACACATGACCCGTTGGATGATGTCAACTTCCTAAAACATGAAGTAACCATGTGGGTCTATTCCATATTGGAAAGAAATTGGCCTAGACTCATACGTAAAGTTATGAGTGAGCATTTAAACTTTTCAAAAGTTATATCTGAACAATTGACTGGTGCAGGTGTAATGATTGATGATGTTATAGAAGCAGAACGAATAATGAACAATGAATATGACAAATGGGAAAAAGAGGATTTATTAAAATTCATTGATAAAATTCTGGAATCAGCAAAGCCTATTATCATAGTTGCGAACAAGATTGATACACCTCAAGCAGAAGAGAACATTAAAAGACTAAGGGAAAAGTACGATCAGGTGATACCTACTAGTGCAGAATCTGAATTAGCACTGGTTAATGCAGCTAAAGCAGGGCTTATCAAATATATTTCAGGTGAAGACCATTTTGAAATTCTTGACGAAACAAAGTTAAATGACAAACAAAAAATGGCACTCAACTATATTGATGAAAATGTTCTCAAAAAATATGGTTCAACGGGCATTCAACAGACTATCAATAAGGCAGTTTATGAAACACTCAACAACATAGTGGTATATCCTGTTGAGGATGAACATAAGTTTTCTGACCAAAAGGGTAACATTTTACCTGATGCATTATTAGTGCCTAAAGGTTCTAATCCTAGAGACTTAGCATATTGTATACACACGGATATCGGTGATGGATTCACCCACGCAATTGATGCTAGGAAGAATATGAGAATTTCAAGTGAACAGGAATTAAAACAATCTGATATTATAAGTATAATTGCAAATAAGTAGGTGTTTGGATGAAAACATTAATCTATGCGGATAAGGAAACAAATTTTGCACAATATGAAAACCTGGATTCCGAAATAGTAGTATATGACGAATCAGGTTCTATCAATACATGTTTTGATAAAACAGATGATATTGGAATGTTTGCACAAGTAGATGCTGTTATATTTACACAGAACTGTTTAATAAACGGTGAATATAATATAAATCCTCTTAAGGATGCATGTACAAAGTTACAGGATGTTGTTCTTGATGAAGTATTATTAATATTTGATACGAAGGTACCTCCGAGAACGGTATATAAAATGTCAAAGGTCATTGATGAATATGAGTTGATACCTGACATAAAATTAGCATACACTACTGTAATAAATGATGGTTTGAGAATCATAGCAGGAAAAAATGAAGCGTGTCTGGAAAAAACAGTAAAATTATATGAATCCATATCTGATGAAATCAGAACAGTTAAACATATACAAACTGCAGAATTTATTCCAATACTTCAAAACGCTTATAAGGATACTTTGGTTGCATTAGCAAACCAAACCGCCATATTGTCTGAAGCATTAACCATAGATTTGATTGAAGCAATAGATGTGGCAAATACCAGTGATGAAATCAATCTGTTATATCCCAAACCGATACTTGAAAATGAGGTTTCCAGGGACTCTGATGAAATCAACAAGCTAGCCAATGAATATGGTGAACCATCACAGTTATCTGAAACAGCACGTAGTACAAATAATTATGTTGCATACCATATGGCATATATGGCTGAAAAGGAATTGTACCTTAAAGAACACCTTGCAATGTTTGAAACAACAGTTGCAATATTGGGTGTAACAGAAGATGATTCTTTGGTTACACAGGAAAACAATGCATCTTTAGCTTTAGTGGATGATTTTGTAAGTCGTGATGTGGAAGTATGGGTTCATGATGACAAAATTGATGAATCAATAATTGAAGATCATGGTGCAACAAAGGTTACTTTAGATAAGGTATATGAAGCCGACTGTATAATTGTCATGACAGATACTGAAGAATACAGACAATTGGATCCGGATAAAATAGAAAAAGTGATTATCACAGCTTTACCTATCTTTGATAATGAAATGTTTGATAAAGTAAAACTTAGCAGTGTAGGACAATACAGATTGAAAGAGGGTGAAATGTTATGATTCATCCAAGACCAAGTCCAATAGCAGCAGCACTTTATACCTTAAGGGACTTAGAGGTTGATGTAATCATAATGCACGGTCCTGCAGGATGTTGTTTTAGGACAGGAAGACTACTTGAAGATGAAGGAATAAGAGTAATCACAACTGCAATGAATGAAAATGATTTCATCTTTGGTGCTACTGATAAACTTATTGAAACAATACAGGAAGTTGAAGAAAAATTCCATCCGGATAATATTGGTGTGGTAGGTACCTGTGCCAGTATGATTATTGGAGAAAACATGAAAAATGCTGCACAAGAAGCAGGAGTCGAATCAAATATTGTCATAGTTGAAACTCATGGTGGATATGAAGCAGGAGATAATACTGCCGGTGCAATATTGGCTTTACGGGCTGCTAATGATGCAGGATTAATTTCTGATGAAGAAGTTGAAAGACAATCCGACATGTTAATCAAAGCAACGGAACTTGAAAAAACAAGAGGTATGGCTAAGGGAGAATATATTAAACCAGATTATGGGGATAATAAGGTTAAAATTGCTAAAAAGATATTGGATGCGTTGGATGCGGATAAAAAAGTTTCAATAGTTTTAAACGCTAAAAAGGAAACTAGTTATTTATTTGCAGACATAATGACAATTGATTGGGCAAAATATTATCCAAGTAATCTTCCAACCTTTATTTTAAATACGGATGAGGAAATAGGATTGCCTTACATTAAACATCATGCTGAAACAGTAAACAAGAACATTTCTAAAAAAGCAGATTACATTACTGGAGGATTGGATGAATATCCAATAACGGGAATCAAGGCAGAAGAAATATTAAATGAATTGGATAGTGATTTAACAGTAATACTTGGGGTACCACACGCAGTTGATGTTAAGAATATACCTGGAGAAAGTATTGCAGTAACTGATGGACCAAGATTGGTAGAACCCCTAAGACAAATGGGATTTGATAATGTTGTTACTGAATTGGATGCACATTCAAAAACATTAGGTGCAACAGGTATAGTTGAATCAGAATTTGCACAAACAATTCGAGGATTGTTAGAATAATGTTAAATTAAACATTATTTAAAAATTAATTAAAAAACAGACCAAAATATAATATCTATAAAGTAGATATATATAACCATTGAAATTTGTATACAGGTGAACGCATTGAATATAGTAATAATAGGAGCAGGAGCTTCAGGATTAACTGCTGCATCAAACATAAGACAATATGATGAAGAATCTCAAATAATAGTATTTACTACTCAGAAACATGTAGCATACTCTCCATGTGCTATTCCATATGTAATTGGAGGACACATAGATAGTTTTGATGATATTATCATGCACAAACCAACAGACTACATGCAAAAAAATATTAGAATATTAACCGAAACAACAGTAACAGAAATTAACAATGATATTACTGAATTAACCTACGAAGACAAAGCAGGTAACAAACAAAATCTTAAATACGACAAATTAGTTATAGCAACTGGAGGAAAACCATTAATTCCACCAATTCCGGGTAGGGAATTAGAAGGTGTATTCAAAGTTAGAACAGTTGAAGATGGTGAAGAAATACTCGCTTACTCACAACAGTGTAAAAATGTTGTATTGGTTGGTGGAGGAGCTATCGGACTGGAACTAGGTTCAGAATTAGCACATAAGGGAATAAACGTAACGATTGCTGAAATGATGCCACAATTATTCCCAAGATCTTTCGACCAGGAAATGTCTGATAAATTCCAAGAACACTTACAAGGAAAAAATATTGAAATATTAACAAGTTCTGCAGTTGAATCAATAAATGGTGAAACTAAAGTAGAATCCGTTACGATTGATGGGGAAGAAAAACCGGCAGATATGGTTATTTTATCTACCGGAGTAAGACCACAAACTGAATTGGCAGAAAGTATTGGATGTGAATTAGGACAGTTTGCTATTAAGGTAAATCCACATATGGAAACATCAGTACCAAACGTTTATGCAGCAGGTGACTGTGTGGAAGTTGTTAATGCAATTACTGGAGACATAACCCTATCTCCATTAGGAACCACAGCAGTAAGACAAGGTATTATTCTTGCTAAAAACTTAGCAGGACACGAAATTGACTTCCAACCTGTATTAAATTCAACAGTTTCACAAATTGGTGGAATGGAAATGGGAGCAGTTGGTATTACACAACAGGAAGCAGAAAAATTAGGTATTCCTGTTGTAGTAAGTAGTATCGAGTCTTTATCCCGTGCAAGATACTATCCTGGAAGCGAACCATTATACATTAAATTGATTGCAAAAACTGATGGAACTATTATTGGATGTCAAATGTTTGGTCAAGAAGCAGTAGCAGAAAGAGTAGACACAATGACAGCAATTATATCACAAAAACTTACCTGTGATGATGTAGTTTCAATGGAATTCTCATACGCACCGCCTGTATCACAAGTAATAGATCCTATAGCAAAAGCAGCAGAACAATGTTTAGAAAAAATTGACGAATTAAAAGAAAATGATTCTATTGAAGATGTAGAAGCAGTAGAAGAACCTGCTGATGAAGAAACTAAAGAAGTTCCTAAAGAAGAAGAATCTGTTGAAGAAGTTACCGAAGAATCCGAGGAAGAATCTGAAGAGGAATCCGATGATGATGCTGAAGAAGTAGAAGAAAAAACTGAAACTGTAAATGACGAAAAAGATTCTGAAGATGATGGCGAAAAAATGAACTTCATGCAATACTTAAGAAGTGAAGGAATCATTAAATAAGTACATTATCCTCTTTTTACTATTTTTTTATAAACTTTTTTTTTTACAATATCTCCGTGGAACATTGTCTGTTTATTTTAATTTTTATAATATATTATTAAAACTAGTTATTTTTGTGGAGGTTAAAAAAAATATAAGTGGGTTGAATACACTTATATACAGGTGTATCCACCGTCAACTGCGATAGATTGACCAGTTACGTATCCTGATTTAGGAGATGCTAAGTAAACAACTGTTGAATCTAATTCACCATCAACTCCAGATCTTCCTACAGGAACAACTGTTTTTGTGTATGCTTTGTATTCTTCAGTTTCTAATAAGTCAATTGTTAATTCAGTTGGGAATGTACCAGGACAAATTGCGTTTACGGTAATGTTGTATTTTGCCCATTCTGCTGCTAATTGTCTTGTGAGGTTTACTACTCCACCTTTTGCTGCTGCGTAAGGGGATGTTGGTGTTGCCATTGTACCTACTAATCCGAACATGGATGCGGTGTTAATAATACGACCGTATTCTTGTGGAATCATTGCTACACGTGCTACTTCTCTTGACATTTTGAATGTACCTGTAAGGTCTACATCTACTGTTTTGTTCCATTCATCGTCTGTTAATAATTCTGCTTCTTTGGTTGCACCGTAACCTGCGTTGTTGTGTAAGATATCGATTCTTCCATAGTGATCCATTACTTCTTTTACACAGTTTTCTACACTTTCAGTGTCTGTTACATCACATACTACACCAATACAGTCTACTCCTAATTCTTTAATTTCAGCTGCTACTTGGTCTAATCTTTCTTTTCTTCTTCCGGTAACTACAATGTCTGCACCGTATCTTGCGTATGCTTTTGCCATTTGTACACCGATACCTGATGATGCTCCACTTACTAATGCTACTTGTCCACTTAAATTAAATAAATCATTCATGTTTTGGTTTCTCCTATAATTATATATATTGGAGTAAGATTCTACTCACAAATATATATCATGATTTATCATTATTATTTAATATACTTATTTATTTTAATAATTTTTTGAAAAAAGTTTAATATTAAAGTAAATATTTGTATCTTTGTTGTAGATTGTTTATTTATATTAAATGTTTTTATAAATATTTCATTTATTATCAGAAGTATTCTTCCGTTGGTATTCGGATAATAATTTGGTATTATGTATTTTTTATAAGATGAGTAGAAAAATTGTAAAAATCATACGTTTTTTAAGGGTTTTGAAATAGATTTTTATAAAAAAAAGTTAAAAAAAGTGTAAAAAGATTAATTAATCTCTTTTACATACTTTGTGGTATTCTGCACCTTGAATGTCATGGTATTTTACCATACCAATCATTTCTCTTTGGTCTATAAGTTCTTTGTCATCGAAGGATACAGTTTCTTCATTGTACAATGCACATGGTGATTGTTTTGTGATAACTTTCATTGAACCTTTGTGTAATCTTACTTCAACAACACCATTTACTCTTTTTTGCATGTGGTCATTGATTACATCCAAGTCTTCTCTTAATGGTTCGTTCCAAAGACCTTCATATACTAATTCTGCGTATTTGTCACTTAATCTTTCACAGAATTTAATTTCTTGTCTGCTGAATATTAGTTTTTCAAGAGAGGAGTGGGCTGTGATTAAAAGGATTGCACCCGGTGTTTCATAGTTTTCACGTGATTTAAGACCTATAATTCTGTCTTCAATCATGTCGATTCTACCAATTCCATGGTTTCCTGCAATTTCATTTGCTTTTCTGATTAAGCTTACAGGGTCTAATTCTTCATCATCAATTTTTATTGGTTCACCATTTTTAAACTCGATTTTAACAATTTGTGGTTCATCAGGTGCATCGATTGTGGATTTGGTCCATTCATAGATATCTTCTGGGCCAGCTGTGGCAGGGTCTTCTAATAATCCTCCTTCAATTGATCTTCCCCAAATGTTTTCATCTATACTGTAAATTTTTTCAGAAGGTAACGGAATGCCATGTTCTCTTGCATATTCCTGTTCTTCAGTTCTTGTGAGATTGTAATCTCTTACCGGAGCAACAATATCTAGGTCAGATTCTGAGCGGATAGTTGCTTCAAATCGGAATTGATCATTTCCTTTACCTGTACATCCGTGTGCAATTGTTGAAGCATTTTCTTTTTTTGCTATTTCAACAATTTTTTTTGCGATTAAAGGTCTTGCAAATGCCGTACTTAATGGGTAACCTTCATATAAAGCATTGGTTTTGATGCATCTGAATGCATATTCTTTTGCAAATTCATCTTTTGCATCAATTGTATAGTGTTTGCTTGAACCGATTTTATCTGCTGCTTCTTGTGGTCTTTTAATTTCGTCTTCAGGTTGTCCTACATCTACACATGCAGTTATTACTTCCATATCATATTTTTCTTGTAGGAGTTTAACACATACTGATGTGTCTAATCCTCCACTAAATGCTAATACAACTTTTTCCATTTTTTCACCATAATCTCTTTGTTTAATAATTAATAGTTAAAAAATTATCTTTCGTATTAATCTTATTGAATAATGAATTTATTATAATATAATATATCTCTTATTTTTCTAATAAAATTTTTTATCACTTCTATCCTTTGATGCTTTTGACTCATTGAATATATTATTATTATGGTATTAGTTAAACTTCTTTTTAATGTGAATAATTAATTGTTTTCTTCTAATTATTCATTTTAATGATTGTATTTATAATTTATTCTGAATTATTTATTCTTAAATAAATTTAAATATTTTTTATTACATAAAAAAATCTAGGAGAGTATTATGTCTAAATTTGAGTATGTGTCTATTGATTATTCTACTGCGGGGAATGTTTTGGCTAATAATCACTTAAATCGTTATTTTATTAATAGTGGTTTTAGAAAAAATGCTGAGCTAATGGAATATGTTGAAATGACTAAGAAGGGGTCTGTAGTTTTTAAGGCAGGTTCCGGTCGTTATAACCTATTGCTGGTAGGTGGAGTACATGGGGATGAACTTGCATCTCAGGCAGCATTGATAAGGTTGATGCATAATATTATACAGGGGAATATGAAGATTAAATGCAGGTTACATATTGTTCCATTTCTTATTCCATACACTACAATGTATAATTCCAGAAATTATAATGATAAGGATATGAATAGAAATGCTCATTTGGATGGTATAACTAAAAAAATTGTGGATTACGCTCAGAATAATAACATTACTGCATTATGTGATTGTCATACTACTGATCCTGATAAAAAACCCGGATTTGCCAGTGTATTTTGTTCTGCCAGACCCTTATTTGATAGCATTAAAATTGCAAAACATATATGTATTGATACTTCTTCAAGAATACTTCCTATTTCTGATGCCGGTTCGATATTGAAGGGTGCTGTGGAAGATGAATCTAATCTAAGAGGTATTCCTTCGGTAACATGTGAAGCAGTTTCTCCGTCAGGAAATTTATATGAAGACAGTGTAGATTTTTCTTATATGCAAATATGTAGTTTCCTTGACTATTTTGGGGTAATATGAGGTTATGAAATGGTAAATGCAATTACTCCCAGTGGATTATTGTTAAAATTATAATGTTATTTCCTATTCTATCCAAATAAGGGGGCTGTGATGAAAAATCAACTATCCATACAATGAAATAGAAAATTATTTTACGAAAGAAGTAGAAATTTTAATTAACAATTAAATTAAGGGTTATTATGTCGTCTTATAAAACACACGCATTAGCAGGTATTCTGTTGGCTTTTCCATTTGTACCAAGTTTTTTCTATTTGTTCTTTGCAGTAATTGGTGCATCAATTCCTGATATGGATCATGACAATAATAAGAATAAGGTCAACTCAATGTTTCTTGTTGGAGTAATCATATCCTTGCTTCTTATAATATTGAAAGGATCAATATTGTCCGGACTTATCATTATTTTATTGGCGGTAACTTTTTATTTCTCTAAGCACAGGGGTTTAACCCATTCAATTGTAGGTGTTACGGTAATTTGTTTATTGTTACTGTTTATGATGATGGGTTTTTTGCCGATAGTAACTAGCCTTGCAGAGTATGCACACTACGCTTTACCTAATAACTTGTCAATTTTTGTCATTTTATCCTTGTTGGGTTATTTTGTAGTAAGTCGTAAGGTTTTAACGTATTATGTAATTTTACTTGCCACATGTTTATTCTTGGCACCAGTAAACATTGATTTTATCAATTGGAGACTGATTTTTATCATGTTGTTTTTAGGTGCTATGAGTCACATAATATTGGATCTCAGCACGCCTTCTGGATTGGCAGTATTCTGGCCTTTAAGTGATAAGGTTTATCATAAAAGGCTGGCGATACTGTTTGTGGGCATATGGTTGTTTTTGGCTATTTCATATGTTTACACCTTTGGGCATATGCTTTTTACATACCAACCGGTATTGAATTATATTATATGATAAAAACTTTTTTTTACTATTTTTTTATTATTCTGTTTATTTTAGTATTTTCTTAATATTACATTGTTAAGGTGTATGATACTTATTTCCCTCGTTTTTCAATTATTTTTACGTTAACCTAAATTTAATTCATAACTATTAAATATGTTGTTTTTTAAAACTATAATTATACTATATACTTGAATTGTGAAGTTTTTCTTTTTTAAGTATGGAGTTTTTGTAGCTAATTAATTTAACTTATGATAATGGGACTGTAAACTGTGATTTTCATATCATGGGATTACGTCTAGAACCTTTCTGAACTGAAGGGGGATTGCTTGGAAATTGTATAAGCAATGATATAATTTTCTAAGAATTTCTATGTTACAATAGAAAAATGTTCAATTATATAAAAACGGAGTTTAATTTATGTTTTTAAATAGAATAATCTACGGAATTGAGTTTTTCGTAAGATTAGTAGTCGAAATAATTAAGGCAGTAATAGACACTGCTATTTGCTGTCTCAAGGGTGAAGTAGATCCTGTTGTTGTTGAGATCGTACCTGATTTAAAACGTCCAGTATCTCTCGCAATATTATCTAACACTATTACATTAACCCCTGGTACTATCACTATTGATATGAACCAAGAAAAAGGTGTTTTAACAGTTTCTGCATTAACTCCTCGTTCACGTGAGGACATCATACCTCTTGAGTCAACAATTAAGAAAATGTTAGAATAAACATAGGGTGATGAGATGGATTTTTTAACAATATCTGAATTGTTCCTAATGTTATGTCT
>CADBRM010000104.1 GCA_902797085.1 uncultured Methanobacteriaceae archaeon | reverse complement strand
TCCAAATACTATAATAATGTCTATACGGAAAGTGGCGTCTTGAAAAAAGGGGAATATATTGTCGTGCCGAACTCTCCGGAATACATACGTAAAGGAAAATACACGGATTACAGCAAATCCGGTGACATAAGCGAAATTACCCGATCGCTTCTATCACATAACGGATATGGAGTAAACAGGAGAAACATCTATACATACCATTACCGCAACAATGTAATTAATTCTACAGTCACATTATACACCGCTAATGACAACGGCAAATATGTTAAACGTAATGATGTTAAATGTGTTGATGATGTAATTTCAAAAAACAGATACTTGCTGGCAAAGAATATTCCGGTAATAGACAATTATGTTTTGGTTGATGAAAGCGATTTCTTTATCAGAAAAGCAAAAACCAATGTTTCACTAGAGAATATCCGCAGCGATTCATATACAGTTACACTTAGAGCCCAAATTAGGGATGAATTCGGCAATAAAGTCAATGACGGAAACGTAAATTTTCAAATAAACAACAATACTGTTAAAAACTCCAGGGGCGATGCAATACCCGTCAAAGTAAAGAACGGCCTTGCAATATTCACATTAAGGTTACCTGCCTATCTGCAGAAGAGCCATCTTACATACCAAGCCAGTTATCTTGGAACTTCAAAACTTGACGGCAACAGGAGTGAAATTTCCAGCATAATAATAGACAACATTGAAATTGACACAACACATAGCTACAGTATACTCTATGACAGCAGCATTTCAATAAAAACAGTTGCAAAAGATATTAACAATAGGACAGTCAACGAGGGCAAGATACATTACAAAATCAATGCAAGGGATGTCATAAACAGCAGGGGCAATATAATTTACATCAACGTTAAAAACGGAATCACTACATTCAACATACGTTTTTCCAAAAACTATCAGCCAAAAGCATACACAATAACCACAATATATGAAAATGCATATATCAAGAAGGAAATCAACACGACATTTGAAATCATCAAGGACATAAAAAAGGATGACATAAGGTTAGAAAGCACACATGCCGGCAATATCGATTATTGTAAAAATCTTTCCATAACAACAAAAGTCAACTTCCTGAAAGACAATTCCGGGATAAACATCGGCAAGCTACATTACAAAATCAATGGAAAAGATATAATTAACAGTAAAAAACAGATAATATTCATTCAAGTTAAGGATGGAACAGGCTCAATCAATATTCATTTTTCCAGCCAGTATTTGCCAAGGACCTATACAATTACCACAATATATGAGTATGAGATTACAGTCAAAACAATAAACACCACCCTTACCATACGAAAGGCAGCATAGATTAGATATTCCACAGGGATTATCATAAAATAATCCTTTTCTATTTTTTTAAAATCCTGCTTTGCAGAAGCCTATGTTAATACTTCAGCATCAACTATTTATAAAAAGATTTATATTATACAACAGTCAAAGTATTACTGTAAATATTAATAGTATTAATTTGATTATTTGAATTGATATTTAATACACAGTTTGTTTTTCAAACAAAAAACATGACAAGACAAATGTTTCTAATGCAATGTTTCCTTTTCCAAACATATATTATTGAAATAAAAGATTTCCCTCTGTAAAAATCATTCCCGAATCTGTCATACACAGCCAATTCAATGTTTTCTACAGAGAGCCCATTAGCTTAAGAGATTCTTTATAATTTTTCAATCTTATTTTCTCATTCAAGTTAAAATCATTAAATAGTATAGTTTAGAAAAGTATAATTACTGTAATTTTATGGGTATTATTATGAAAAAAATAAATTTTAAAATAATCTTTCTGGTATTTACATTTTTTATTATATTGACATGCACATCGTTTGCATCGGCAAGTAATGATATGGATGCTAATCCGACTATGTCGGAAAACACAGATAATGTAATTACGACGGAAAATGGTATTAACGAAGAAAGACATTCACAATTAAAGATTATAAACAAAACATCAGAAGACAACCCGACAACAAAGGAATCAAATTCAAAGACTGCAGTGAATCTTACAATAAACAGCGTTCCTGACACGGAGTATACGAAGTATGTCAATATCTATGGAAAAATTTCTACTGAAAATAACAAGATGCCACAGAAGGCAAATATCCTCACTTATATTGATAACTCCAGGGTGACAAACAACAACCTTACTCTTGAGAACAACGGAAATTTCAGGTATATAACATCCCAAATGCCGGGTACATATACATTCAAGATAGTTGTCAGCGATGAGGATTTTGAATATAAAAGCCAATCAACAAAGTTCAAAACCACAGGCAAAGTGTACGAATTACTGGATAAATACAGACCAATATATTTTGCAATGGACCATACAAGTTCCAAAGACTATGCGATACGCAACACCATCGTAAACAAACTTAAATCAGAAGGTTTTAATGTTGTCAGATACACCATAGGTCCCAATGCAATGTACAGCAATATGGTTTACCTATATAATCACAACATAAGAAATGCCATAATGTTCCATCTATTTAATGGTGTGGACCCTTCCAACATTCGTGAAGTAGCTACAAACGGTAATGACAATCGTGGACGTATAGTAAGAAGTCGCGGCAATGATGTGGTATTGGCATGGTTCTATGATTCGGCAGATCCGGTACATGTAGGGGGAAGCTGCTATTATTCGGTACGTGGCAGTGAGACAGGTGGCAGACTGTATTATCCAAAATTGTATATGGATAGAAATGATATTTATGCCATATGTACTAGCAGTGACAATTACGCACATAAATCAACCGCCGATTACACGGGGGAGCTGACTTCAATAGAATTTATGAGATTATTTAAGGGTTATACAGACTACAAATACAATCCAACAATGAAAAGCAGTTACACTATGCTAAATTCCAGTACTGTGAACTTTATGGGAACTGTAACATACAACTCAAAAACGATAAACGGTTACGTAACAATCAAGCAATCCGACGGAAAAATATTAGAGGACAACATTGTTGTAAAGAATAACGCATTCAATACCAAACTTTCATTTACAACATCCGGAAATTATAACATTACTGTACAATTCAAGCCAACAAACCTTTATAACAGCTGCAACAATACTTTTAGGATTCCTATAGTTACCAGAAATTCCACGATAATAATCACTCAGCCTACAAAAATCATTAACAACAACAGTGTGAAAATTACTCTAAAGGACAGCAAAAACGGCACACTGCTCAATAACAAACGGGTTTTTGTTAACTATCCCAACAATAACGGTGTAAGCTATTTAACGGATGAAAATGGTTCCGTAATAATCAATACCAATTATAAATCTTCACAGAGTCTGAAAATCAGCACCTATGATGAATATTACAATATCATGAATTCGACTACATATGATGTTGTAGTAGATAAGATTCCGGCCGTTGTTAGTGTTGAAAACATTACTGGAGTCATAGGAGAAAAAATTACCCTTAAAGCAAATGTACAGGACCATAATGGAAATCCGATTAACGGTGGAAACCTAGTATTCAAAGTAAACGGAAAGACCCTTAGAAGTGATGGACGTTTTGACAGCGATGCCCCTTCATTAAAACTTTCCGTGAAAAAGGGTGTTGTAACATATGAACTGACGGCTGATGCTTATCTGCGTAACTCCAAAATCATCACTGCAATATACAGCGGTACATATGACTATATGAAAAGTACATCAGACGTGGCTAAAATATCCTTGACTAAACGCTATGCCGGTCTGACAGTATCAACAAATCCGGCCATGGCAAAACAGTACCAAAGCATTACATTTATCGTGAGGGTTAATGACATAACTCCAAACTCTGAAAATTCACTGATAAACGACAGGGGTTATATCATTTTTAAGATTAATGGAGTAACACTTAAAGATTCCAACAACAACAAGCTGTTGGTTCCCGTTAGAAACAATATTGCAACATATACCTACAGAATTCCTAACGGTATGGGTGGCATCACCAACAACCAGACACTCAGGGATTATGAGCTGGCCGCAATATTCACTAACGACAACTATTATCCTGGTGCCAGGAACACGTCATCATTCAATGTTGAAAGATCAGGCATAAGTATAGATTTCGGTAACATTGAAGTGAGAAATAACACCTTAAACATTAATGCTACAATAAAGGATTATATGGGCAATAAGGTCATAGGAAAAAATAAAATAGCAGTAAAAGTTAACGGCATAACATTAACAGATTCCAATAACAGAACATTGTATCTGACCGTGAATGATGGGGCTGTAAATTTAGACAATATAAAAATTCCCGATAACATTAATGTTAAGCGTGTAATGCTGGTTACCAGTGAAAGACAAGCTTACCTGGGCGGCAGAAACGAAACTGCAGAAATTATTAAATATTAGCCGATGTATTGATACATCCCCATCCAACTTTTTTTAAGATTCTTGAGAGAATGTATCCCTTATAATGTATATTCAACACTGTGACTCATACACTTTAAGGTTTTTCCATTCTCATCAGATATGGATTCATTTTTTGTCAGATCATAATAGCTTTGGAGCTTAGTGTCCAGTTTATCGGTACTTATTATTTGTTCCACTCTTTTGTCTATTTTATTCTCGATTACAACATCATATACTTTTCCCGGTTCAAAATAACAAATACTGTAAACCTGTTCATCAGATTCCAAAATGGTATGTTCAAACAATACCACTCCAAAGGAGTATAACATTTCTATTTCATCATTAGTCTCATCATCTCTTTGTATTCTTGTGTTTTCGGTTTCCTTTATTCCCTCATATAACATGATTATCACTATAATTATTATTTGTGGAATAATTTAAATATTTTATCGATTTTTCACTTGAGTATCCTGATAGAAAAAATCAATTATAGGCTTGTTTATAATGTAGGTTTAAAGAATTTAGTTAATATAATTAACAGTTTTTTCAATAATAAGTGACTGTTAGTATTTTATTAATAATTCTTATTAAGAAATATAGATAATGTTTGTTCGTATCTGTTAAAATGATTAAAAAAATTGCCAAAAAAAGGGAATAATGAATTATTTCCATTATATCCAAAATAGGATATACAATTTCTAAAAATTGACAGTGAGCAACAAAATTCATAAACATTGTTTAAATAATTGTATAAAAAAACTATAAATAAAAGGATTAACATAGAAATAAGTATAACTATTTATATTGGTGTACGTATGAAAAATAAAAAAGAAGTACCGAAAAGGAAATTCATTAAGAAAATGAGAATGACAAAATTCAACAAACATGTAGTGGAATTTGTTAGAAATGTATAACCTCCAAAAATAATAATTTTTTGAAAAAAATTAAAAAATAGATAAATTTATATAAGAAAAGATACATAAGTAATAGTGTACTTTAATGCCGTCGTGGCTCAGTAGGTAGAGCGTTCGGCTGTTAACCGATTGGTCGCAGGTTCAAGTCCTGCCGACGGCGTAACTTATTTGCTCATTTTAAAACTATTTTAAATAATAAAAAAATTAATGGATTATTAGAGAATCTTTTCGTCAAATTCATCAACATAACTCTCTAACTCATCAATATTACCATCACCATACAAGAAATAATCAAAGATGAAATAGATCATTTCCTTCATAATCATAATTTTCTCGGCATCATCAAAGCGTTCATCACGATAATCAAAGGTTAACTCCTGATAGTATGGTTTAGCATCATCAATAACAAACTGTTCCTCAATCTTTTTACATAAATCCTCATTGAACAGCGGTCTGAGAATATTATCGATATCATGACTTATTTCATGTGCAAATATAAAATAACCCTTGGAATTTTC
>CADBRM010000103.1 GCA_902797085.1 uncultured Methanobacteriaceae archaeon | reverse complement strand
TTTTTTTTCAAGTTTTATTAATTAATTAATTAACAGTCTTCTTTTTTATTAACCTAAAAATCAAAACATTTATATATATTATATATTAAATTTATCTGTGTTAATACATAGTTTAGGGAGACATGTAAAATGTATGAAGTAGTTTTAGAAAGAGAAGATTGCACTATGTGCGGAAATTGTGTTGAATTAGATGAAACCTTATTTACCTTTGACGATGATGATAGAGCAACCATCGTTGGTTCTGACAGACAAGATGATGTAGATGAATTACAAACCGACGATATTGAAATTTACAAAGAAGCTTCAGATAATTGTACTGGAGAATGTATCGAAGTTTACGATGAAGAAGGTAATCCTGCATAATTATTCGTATTATTTTTTTTTCAATTAGAAGAAATCTTCTATTTTTCAACTTTTTTTAACTAATTATTATCGTTTTTTCCAATGAATTTATTAAATATCGAGAATATAATTAATTAATAGAATTCTTGATAAATTAAGGTAGGTACTTTTAATGAAATTACTAATTTTTGTTACAGGAAGAGGTACTGGTGGAGATGCAGTAACTGCATATAACATTTCCAAATCTTTAGAACATAAAGGTATAGAAAATAAGATTGTTTTAGATCCATCTGCACCAGGATATTACTTTAAAAAACGTAATGTTGAATGGTTAAAGTCATCAATTCCTGCAGCAGGAGGACATGCTTCTTCAAAATCCACATTGGTTAAAGCAGGATTAAAGTCTTTGAAAGCAATTATATCAGGTTCTAAATTAATTAAAAAAGAAAATGTTGATGGTGTAGTGGGTGTAATAGGTGGAGGACTGGTAATAGGATGTTTATCTGCAAAGTTAGCTAGGGTTCCATCAGTAGGTATAGCTGCAACACCGACTGATACTAAGGTATCTTTAAAAATTAATCCTACATTGTTACTTCCGGAATCACCGCTTTTCACAACAGAAAATGTTGGATGTAAGTATGATGTTGAAACACAGTATTCCCCAATACAAACTGGTGTAATAAAGGGTAATAAGGAAAATATTATTTCGAAAATGCCATCAAACTTTGATCCTAAGAAAAAATCAGTATTGTTCGCATCAGGTTCTACATTATTTGATGATATGGCTAAAGCAGCAAGAAAATATGCTGAAGAAAATGATCATGTAAATATTTTTGTTATAGGTGCTCCATTAAAAGAAGAATTGAATGACATAATTGATTATCCAAATATTATTAATTTGGGTTATATTAATTACATTGATGATTTATATGATTTGATTGATTTAGCAGTAATAACTGATGATGGATTAACATTACATGAAACATTGGCCTGTCAAATACCTGTGGTTGTAGTTATAGGTGTAAAATATGGTAGATATCATGGTCTATCCAAAGTATTTGAGGGTGCAGTATTAGAAAGTAATGTTGAAAACATTTCAGAACAGGTCAATTCAGCTTTAACAAATTATGATGATATGAAAGAAGCTACTTTGAAATATTCAGAAGATATTATTAATGGACCGGAAGACTTAACAAACTTTATTATTGAACACATGTCCCAAAAATAATATCCTCAACCTCTTTTTTTATAAATATCTTTTATAATATTCGGTTAATTTAAATATTCCGTCTGTTGACGGATGGATTTCTAAGAAATTATCGAAATCATTTGCTTTATTTCCGTCTTTTATTGATTTAATCATGTATGGTAATGCAATATTGGATGAAGGTGTTATTGCTAAAATATTATTTATTTCATTAGTTTCCAGATTAATTGTTTCCTTAGTGAATCCGTTTCTACTTTTTAAGGTGTACCAGAATGATCCAGGTCCTGCGGCTCCTGGAAGTTTAATTGTTTTTCCTTCATCAGATACATCAGTACCCAATAAGTAACTTACATCATATGGTAATGTAATGGTCATAGGTATTAATGAATAGTCTGCTCTGGTTTCTTGACCGATGATATTTTTGATGGCTACCATTCCTTCCATTCTGGATACCGGTGTAGATAAAATACCGCCGATTACATCTCCAGCTGCATAGATATCTTCATTGGATGTTTGCATATAATCATTTACCAGTATATTTCCTCTTTCATCACAGTCAACTATATCTTTAACTATTTCTGAATTTGGAGTTACTCCTGTTGCCAGTAAAACGGTACCTTCTATTTCTCCATAATTAGTAACAACTGATGTATCTGTAATTTCTTGAATGTTTACATTTTCATGTATCATTGTATTTTTAAGTAATTTGGATACAATATACTCTTCAGCTTCAGGGTCATCTAGTATTTTAAGGAACTGGGTTCTGCATATAATATCTACTTGACTACCCATACTTGAGAAAATACCGGCATATTCTGCAGCCGTAGAACCCCCACCGATAATTACAATTTTTTCAGGAACTTCCTTTAATTTCAATGTATCCCTGTATGTTAAGGCATTCTCGGCTCCCCTGATGTTTGGAATGTTTGGTGATGAACCGGTACAAATAAGTAATTTATCGTATGGATATTCTTCATCATTAACGATAACTACTTTTTCATCAGCATCAACTGAAGCAGTACCCTGTATAAATTCAACTCCCGTACTGACAGTTTCTTGGGTAATTATCTTCCTGATTTTCTTTTGAGTATCCCTGATTGTTTTAGTAATTTTTGTATAATCTATATTAGGGACACTATCAATAACACCAATGTCATAGAAGTTTTCTGCATCAAGTAAATGTCTAGAAACATCACTAAAAGCACAAACAACCATACAAGCTTGGTTAAGACATTTTCCACCAATAAATCTTTCTTCAATCAATGTTACATCATTACCTTTTTCGGCAGCATACATTGCAGCAAAACGTCCTGCAGGTCCTGCACCAATAATTACAATATTCATTATATCACATTCCTCATGTATAATTATAATTATTTGATTAATGATATAACATTTTTTCTAAAAAATGGCCTTATAGAAATCATTTGGCACAGGTTCTAATATTTCTTTTAACATAATGTTTAAATACTTTTAAAAGTCAGAATAGGGTCTCTGCCCACAATGCATACAGAATACTATAGGGATGTAAATGCAAAAAAAAAACATGGTGATTAAAGGATTAAAAGAATTTTTTCCCAATAATAACTAAAATTATATTATGAACCGATGGTTTACAGGGGATGTCTGTTACAATTACTATTGCTTCGTTGGCGATAAATCTCTGGAATCGTATGGAACTCTATTGATTATATGGATAAAGAGTATTTGGTGTTGGATGGATTGTGATATTGTTGAAATAAAGTTTTTCCCTCCGTAAGAAGGATATATTCAGGTAATATCCTACTCCGCTCAAACAAAGAAGTTCTACAGAGCCCTAAAAATAAAAGGAAAAATAAGGGGAGGTTAAATTAATTGTTCATACTGTATTTGATTATTTTTTCTAACTGTTTTTTAGCAGTACAGTCTTCAATTGCCTTTCTAGAAACTAATACTCCTTCTTCTAATGTTTTGACCTTGTCTGTAACATATAATATGCTTGCAGAGTTTATTAAACATAACTCCATTCTAGCTTTGTCCTCTTTGCTTTCAGTAACATTGTTCAGAATGTTGGTAATTATTTTTAGATGTTCTTCAGGACTATCAGGTGCAGTTATATCCTCTCGCCTAGCATAATCCAATCCAAAATCCTCCGGAGTGATATATTTGACTGTTATCTGGTCATCTTCAATGAAGGCAACCTTTGTTTTTCCAACGTTGGATATTTCGTCCATGGCGGGATTTCCATTTTCATCAAATCCATGAACAATCATACCTTTTTTAACTCCCAAATTCTTTGATACCTCTGCTACTATTTCAACCAAATTAGGATCATAAACACCAGTCATCCTTGCAGTAACATTACTGGGACAAGTAATGGGACCTATTAAGTTAAATATTGTCCTTGTTTTCAATTCCTTTCTGATCATCATAACATTTTTTGTAGCCATATGGTATTTGGGGGCAAAGATAAATGCAAAATTACATTTTTCCAATGAATTGATTACTTGTTCTGGCGATAACTCAATATTTACTCCAAGTGCTTCGAGTGCATCTGCACCACCAAATTTACTGCTGACACTTCTATTTCCATGTTTTGATATTTTTGCTCCGCAGGCACTTGCAATGATGGATGCTGTTGTACTCACATTAAATGTTTTTAATGTATCTCCACCGGTACCACAACTTTCAGCTAAATACTCATTGGGATTATATTCGATTTGAGTAGCATGATCTTTCATACTTTGCGTTAAACCAGTAATTTCATCAATGGTTTCTCCTTTCATTCGTAAGGCAACAAGAAATGCAGAAATCAATGTGTCCGGATATTCTCCACTAATCAAATCGTTCATACATTCATAGGCTTCATCCCTGGTTAAATTCCTACGATTATCTAATATGTCATCTAAAACTTCTCGAATCATGAAATCACTCTTTTGTTGCATCTTTCATAAGGGTAATGTAGTCAGCTATTTCTGCAAACATTACATCTTCATTCTCCAAATTATCTGCAATAATATTGATTAAAGCACTTCCAACAATAGCGCCATCTGCACCTGCATCCAATACTTCTTTCACGTGTTCCGGCTTGGAAATACCAAATCCAACACAAAGGGGTATGTCAGTATGTGATCGTATCCTTTTTATTAACTCGGTAGTGTTATGTTCGACTTCTCCTCTTGCACCCGTAGTTCCCATTACTGAAGCAATGTAAATAAATCCTCCGACAATTTTTGTAATGTCTTTTAACCTTTCGTTACTTGTTGCTTGTGAAACAATAAATATCTGTTCTAAATCATGGTTATTTGCTGCTTTGATAGCATCATCAGCTTCTTCCGGTGGTAAATCAGCAATCAATACTGCATTCACTCCAACTTCACTTAATTTTTTATAAAATTCATCAATTCCATGTTTATAAACTAAATTATAGTATAGTAATAAACCGAATGGTTTATCTGTATATTCTCTTAATTCTTTTAAGAATTCAAAACATTTGGCAATGGTCATACCACCATCAAATGCTCTAATGTCTGCATTTTGAACACTTGGTCCATCCGCCACAGGATCAGAAAATGGAAAACCAATTTCCAATGCATCAGCACCATTGTCTACCAAAGTCTTGGCTATTTCCAAGGAAGTTTTGTAGTCTGGATCGCCTGCAACTATAAATGGAATAAATATGCCATCATCATTATTTTTAGATTTTTCAAAAATTTCAGAATAACTTAACTTATTCATATTTCCACCCCTAATTCTTTAGCTACAGTAAACATATCCTTATCCCCTCTACCGGATAGATTTACAATAATTGTTTTTCCTTTATTTTCTTCTTTCTTAGCATATTTGACGGCATAAGCAATTGCATGTGAACTTTCAAGTGCAGGAATGATGCCTTCAGTTTCGCATAGTATTTTTAAGGCATCAAGTGCTTCGTCATTGTTTATGGGAACATATTGTGCTCTATTGATGCTGTGTAAATATGCATGTTCCGGACCTACTCCAGGATAATCCAAACCTGCTGAAACACTACTTGTTTCACTGATTTGGCCTTCCTCGCTTTGCAAGATAATGGATAATGAACCGTGTAAAATACCTTCCGTTCCTTTGGTTATAGTTGCACCATGGTCTAATGTATCAGTACCTTCACCGCCGGCTTCAACACCAATTAGATTCACAGTTTCGTCATCAACAAATCCACTGAAGATACCCATGGCATTACTGCCTCCACCTACACAAGCAATTACTGTGTCTGGTAATTTTCCTTCTAATTCTAAAATTTGTTCACGTGCTTCCTTACCAATCACACTTTGGAAATATTTTACCATACTTGGATAAGGATGAGGACCCATCGTGGTACCTATCAAGTAATGGGTAGTGTCTAAATTGGAAATCCAATATCTGAATGCTTCATTGATTGAATCTTTCAAAGTTTTGGAACCCATATCTACAGGAATAACTTCAGCACCAGATAGTTCCATTCTAAAAACATTAAGTTTTTGTCGTTCAACATCAGTAGAACCCATAAATACCTTTACATCCAAACCTAGTTTGGCACCAATTACTGCTGTAGCGATTCCATGTTGTCCAGCGCCTGTTTCTGCAATCAATTGGGTTTTTCCCATGTATTTGGCAAGTAATCCTTGACCAATAGCATTATTTATTTTATGTGCGCCGGTATGCAACATATCTTCTCTTTTTAAGTAAATTCTACATCCTAATTCTTTAGATAAATTTTCAGCATAGTATAATCCTGTTGGCCTACCTGCAAATTCTTTTAAATAGAAATTCAGTTCTTCAACAAATTCTTTATTATCTTTAAATTTATAAAATGCTTCTTCCAATTCTTCTATTGCCGGAATTAACAGTTCTGGTACGAAAATACCACCATATTTTCCAAATTTTCCATCATACTTCATATTATCACGTATCCTCAATTAGTTTTAAAATCTTCTTTATTTCAGAAATATTTTTTCTACCAGGTTCTTTTTCTACTCCACTATTCAAATCAATCCTGTCAAAGTAATGCAGTTTATCTTGAATACTTTCCAAGTATTCGTAATTCAATCCCCCTGCCAGGGTAACTTCTGTTTTACTGCATCTTTGTTTAATTACTCTTGAAGCTTCAATAGCTGTTTCTATAGGAATTTGAGTATTGGTTCCACCAGTAAGGCCGTCTTTAATGTAATCTAGTAATATGTTTTCATTGTATAAACAATAATTCTGAATTTCATTTATTTTTGCTTCATCTATTTTATCCCTTAATCCAATTACTTTGGTGGTATTAACAAATTTACCATTCTGGTACTGATTAGACCATTTTATGTATCGGATATCAAAATTACTGAGTGAATGTAATTGAATGTTGAAAATTTGACTTTTATTAATTTTAATGATAGTTTTATAAGGATTGTCAGGTTCTAAAACCAGTGTACCTAAATTTTTATTAAGTAACTGTTTTTCAAGATATGCTGCTTTATCTATTGAAACATTTCTTTTTGATCTTTCGATATTTATAAAACCTATGCGATCCACATTTAATTTTTCTATAGCTTTCATTTCTTTTTCATTAGTTATTCCGCATACTTTTACTTTAATGGTCATCTCAATACCTCCCTTCATTTGATAATTGTATTAGTTTTTTAAAGCATCACTTAATTGTTTAATATAATCTCCTATTCTTGTTTCATCTTTTCCTTTTAAAATACTGGTACCAATTAATATGGCATCAGCACCATAATTTTTTAATAATTTTGCATCTTCAACAGACTGAACTCCACTTTCAGAAATCAAGTAGTTCGGAACATATTTCTTCAGTTCTTTGGTAGTATTTAAATCAATTGTTAAATTGGACAGATTTCTGTTATTTATCCCAATTATCTTAGGATTTAAATCTATAACATCATTAATGTCGTTTAAACTATGGCATTCAACAATGACATCCAAACCCAAGTCTTCTGATAAGTTCAAGTATCCTTCCATGTCGGGACATACACCATTTATTAATAAGACGCAGCTTGCATTGTATTTGGCTGCTTCATATATCATATATTCGTCTATAACAAAATCCTTTCTTAAAAGAGCTTTGTCAGTTAATTTTTCTGCTATTCTAAAATTTTCAATGTTGCTTTTAAAGCGTAATTCCTCAGTAAGTACTGAAATCATATCTACAGGATATTTATCATAGATTGGAATAACGTCTTCCGGTGTTAATGTGCTGATATCTCCCTGAGAAGGGCTGGCGGGTTTGAATTCTGCTATTAATTTTGTTGAACTCTTATCCTTTAGCTTTTTTTGAAATCGGAAGTATTCCTCTTTTGTAGATACTAAATCTTCAGCTTCCTTTTTTAGTTCTTTTAAAGATTTTTTTGCCTTGCTCTGTTGAATAATTTTCTTTTTATTTTCAACAATATTTTCTATAACATTCATACTATCAGTTCAACCTTTAATTTCTAAAAAATTTTTAATGATTGCATCGCCATATGAACTACCTATTGATTCCGGATGAAATTGAATACCATATGTAGGGTATTCTTTGTGTTCAATGGACATGATAATATTATCCTTAGTATAACTTGTTACATTAATATCGTCAGGTATGTATGAACTGTCACAGATTAATGAATGATATCGTATTACTTCAAATTCTTTAGGAATGCCTTCATATAATGGAGAGTTTTCATGAACGATTGTATCTTTTTTGCCATGAACCGGTAAATTCTTAATAATTTTTCCGCCATATTCACAGAAAATTCCTTGATGTCCTAAGCATACACCTAATAGAGGAATATCTTTAAAAATTTTTATAACTTCACTACAAATTCCAAAGTCACGTTTGACCGTAGGATTGCCAGGACCTGGTGAAATGATTATATGTGATGGATTAATTTTTTTTATTTCATCGATTGTAATTTGATCATTTCTTGCAACAACCATTTCATCGCTGTATTTCCCGACCTGCTGATATAAGTTGTAAGTGAAAGAATCGTAGTTATCAATAATTAATATCATTGTGACACCTCTATACCAGATTCCTCAAGGGCTTGAACTAATGCTTGTCTTTTTCTTTTGCATTCTTCATATTCGGAAGTTGGAACTGAATCATATACAATTCCTGCACCTGCCTGAATTTCAGCTCTTTCACCAAAAGTTGTCAAAGTTCTGATTGTAATTGCAAAATCGGCATTTCCATTTAAAGAGAAATATCCTACTGAACCTCCATATGGTCCTCGGGCATATTTTTCTTTTTGATTGATAATTTCCATAGCTCTTATTTTTGGGGCTCCACTAAGAGTTCCTGCTGGGAATAAAGAAATAAAAGCATCAACAGCATCTAAATCTTCTTGTAGTTCTCCGGTTACATGAGAAACTAGATGTTGTACATGTGAAAACTTTTTAATATCATAAAATTCTTCAACTTTCACGGTATTTCTTTCACTTATTTTTCCGATATCGTTACGAGCTAAATCAACCAGCATTAAATGTTCGGCCAGTTCTTTTTCATCATTAAGTAATGATGTTTCGAGTTCTTTATCTTCTTTTTCATTCTTTCCTCTAGGTCTGGTTCCGGCTATTGGGTAAGATTCTACTCTTCCATTTTCTAGTCTCATTAACATTTCCGGACTTGAACCTATAATTTCTCTTTCACTAAGTTTTATATGGTACATGTAAGGGGAAGGATTGATTTTTCTTAAATGCTCATATAATGGAATTTTACTGCCTTTGATAACTAAATTTTCAGCATTGGATATTACTGCTTGGAATATTTCACCATCAGTAATTAGTTCTTTAGTTTCTTTAACTCGATTTTCATATTCTTCTTTTGTTAAATCTTCATTTATAATTTTATATTCCATTATGCCGTTTGTGTGTTCTTGTTCATAGAGTTTATAAATCAATTCTCTTCTATCTTCGTTTAAAGTTGTATATTCACATTTTTTGTTAATGTTATCATAGACTACACAATCTAAAAATAATCCAAATTCAAAATCGGGATATAAACTCTTGTTTGTAGGTACTTTTTCAAAATATTTGATTGATTCATAAGAGACATATCCCAATAAACCTCCCCTAAATCCTTTCTGTTCAAAATCATTATTGATTAATTCTTTGAGATCTAATAAGGGATTTTCTGACTCGTATTCTATTGTTTCGGTGTCAGTAGTTATCGTGACTTTGTTGTCTTGTGCCATTATTTTTGCAATAGGATTAAATCCGATTATCGAATATCTTGCTAATCCGCTATCTGATTCCATTGATTCTAATAGAAAAGTGTCTTTATAATTGTAATATAAATTTTTAAATAGTTTAAATGGACTATCAATGTCTATTTCATAAGTTTTGGGTTTTTTAATAATTCTTTTTATGTTGCCAAAAACATTCACTCTTATTCATTTTATCACCATTGTTTCTCTATAATATTATTACATCAATGTACTATATAAAGATATAGTGTATAAATTTATACATTAAATATATATACTATACATTACATATTAATATTATAGAAAAATGAGGAAAAAACATGTGGAAAGATACTTTGGAAAAATTTAATAAATACCCATCACAACAGAAAGTAATTAGAAAACTCTTACAGTTAGGATTGAAAGTCGGAGAAAATAATAAGGTATATTGTAATGATGTTGAAATAAATATATCTTCATTAGCAAAATCTATTGATACAGATCGTAGAGTAGTTATTTCAACAATCAATAATATATTGTCTGATGAGACTTTAAAAAAATTATTTACAAATATTAAACCTGCCGGACCATTACTTTCCAACATATCTGAAGAATTAGGATTGGGCGTAATTGAAATTGAAGGGAATGGTGAGAAAGTAGGTATTTTAAGTAAAGTAACAGACATATTAGCAAAAGAGAACATTAGTATTCGACAGGCATATGTAGATGATCCTGAACTGTCAAATATTCCTCATATGACAATAATTACTAGCAAACCTGTTGTTGGAACAGTGATTCCATCCTTACTAAAAATAGATGGAGTATCTAAAGTTTCAATGTATTAGTATTTTCTACATCTATTTTTTTTAATCTTTTTTTTTATTGGATTTAAAGGATTACCTACTTATAAATAATACTTATTATAAATCTTTAAACTAGAATAGAAAATTAATATAAAATGATAATTTATTTAATGATTATATGATTCTATAAATCTAGGAGGAAATTGTAATGTGTATTGCAGCACCAGCAAAAATTTTAGAAATTAATAATAATATAGCTACTTGTGATTTTGGTGGAGTAAGACAAGAAGCAAAATTAGATTTAGTTGATGCAGATATTGGAAATTATGTTTTAATTCATTCAGGTTATGCTATTGAAGTATTAACAGAAGAAGCAGCTAAAGAAACTTTAGATACATGGAATGATTTATTACAAGAATTAGAAGATGAATAAGTTAATTATTCATTTTTTTTCGATGATGTTTAATAATTTAATTTTTATTGTTAATAAAGTATTACAATCCTTCTATAAAAAAACATTTTCGTAAGTTTAAATGTTAAAATAAAATCAATTTACTCTTAAAAGTAAGTATAAGTAATAAAATTAAAATGGGCACGCTGGGATTCGAACCCAGGACCTCACGGTTATCAGCCGTGCGCGCTAACCAAGCTGAGCCACGCGCCCACTGCCTAAAAATTAGTTTCAAGTGCTTTGTAAGCAACTATTACTATATTGTATTGTTATAGTATATATACTTTATGGGTATTGTATTTTTCAAATAAAAAAATATGAAAAATAGATATCATATCTATTCTTTTTTATTAACCATTTTATTGATTTCTTCTGCCATCATATGGTCAATTACATTAACTTCAGCTTCGTTGATTTCATCTAATTTTTCAGTTTCTATTTTAACTGCCATTGCGATGTTTGCTACACTCATACATCCAGGGTTTGTTGGTTTAACAGTAATAACTGCCTTTTTATTTTCTTCATCAAGGTCAATGTCTTGAATTAGTCCCATATCTACGATACTGATACCCATGTGAGGATCTGGTATGCGAGCTACTTTATCCATTATAGTTTGTTTAGTTTCTTGTTCTGCCATTTATATTTCTCCATTATATCTTACTTATATATATTAAAATTTTTATTTAATATATTTTTTTGTTATTAATCATTTAATTTGGTGTCTAATTTTTACACCTATTCCTTTATTAGCTTTAACTAATTCTTTACCATTCATCATAGATTTTCCTACACCAACCACTTCATCATCTTTAATAATTACTACCTCATCATTAGGAATAATGTTCTCGTCAGCCTTTTCTATACCTGGTGTAAATAATGTGTTGGTTTTCAAATCAAAATTAATAAAAACCCTATTAATTTTTTCTTCTTTTAATATTTCACCGGCAGGTAAATTTAGAGTATACAATCCGGTTTCAAAATGAAGTGTCGCAATTTGTTCCTTGTTTGACATTATTCTGGTGTTAAATCGTCCATGTGTCTGGGTGTTGTCCGGTATTAAATTGTCTGCTTTTTTGGTATTGAATTGGTATCGTGCGATTGAACGTAAGTCATGTATTTTATGTTTATTATGGCTGATTTTATCTGCCTTTTTAACCTCGTCCCTTAAGTTATTTAAGGATTCCTGAGATCTTGTATTGCCATCTTCACATGTGTAAACAACATTATCCAATACTTCTTCACAAGCCAATCTGTAACCGCCAGATACATGTGCAATTACTTTACGATCTTTAACATAATCCTTTAGACATTTTCCAGATGTTTTGATTTCCTCATCAGACCAATCACCCGTAGTTGAAGCATCATATGATTGTATGGGATAGGTTTTTTCCATTTCTCTTGGACAAATTCCAAAGGGTGATGTCAAAATTACTTCCTGTAAACCTTTAGTATATTTTCTAAAAAGTGTATGTGATTTTGATTGTGAATATGGTTTTTTCATACTGCATGGTAGAACAACCACAGTATCTGTGTAGGGTTCCAGTAGTTTCATTCGTTCCTGCCATCGAATAACTTCAGGCCTATTTAATGATAGTTCAGAAATACATGGTATTTTACTATTTTTCATAATATCTATCCAAAAAAAAATTAGTTAATTGGAAAATTAGAATAATTTTCCTAATTTAAGAAGTGCTTTAGGTGAGACTTTAATGAGCAATTTAATTAATACTCTAGGGCTAATTTCATCAATGTCTACTTTAACAAATTCGTGAGCAATTTTGTTTAATTCATCATCATCTAAGGATAATAGATATTCTTTAGCTTTTTTATATTTGTCATAATTTTGACCAATATGCTCTTTTGTCAAATTATAGTATTCAACTAAATTGTCTTTGCTGTAATCCCCATCAGTAATTGCTTGAGCGGCGACAATACCTGCATAAGCTCCGGATTCTAATGCACTATTAATTCCACCACCAGTTAAGGGGTTTACCATACCTGCCGCATCTCCTACAACAAGAATATTATCACCATATCTTTCTTCCAGTAATCCGCCAACAGGATCTCCACCAACATTCATTTCTACTGGTTGTGCATGCTGAGTTTCAGGACAATTTTTGATAAATTCATCTAAATGTTCTATTGCTGTTTTATCAGTATGGGTTTTTAAGACACCTATACCTACATTGGCAATATCCTCCCCTTTAGGGAAAATCCAAGTATAACCTCCTGGAGCTACACTACCAAAGTATAACTGGATAACATTATTATTTTCCATTTCCAATCCGGCCATTTCATATTGAACACAGGATTCCATATTTTCAAATTTTGTGTTGCAATCCAATCCAGCCCATCTTCCTATGAGGGAACCAGGACCATCTGCAGCAATAACAATATGTGCATGGATTTTTATTTCTTCACCCATTTTTTCCGCAGTAACAATAATTCCATCATCAACACGTTCTAAACCTGTTGCACGTGTTTTAATCATTATTTTTGCACCTGCACGAGCTGCATCCATTGCCATATGTTTATCAAAAACTTTTCTTTCAAGGACATATCCTGATTCTGGTAGTTCAATAGTATCTTCACTTAACCATACGCTGGTTTGGTCGGGTGAAACTAATCTAACTCCGTTAGATTTCCTTGCAATCCATCTTGGGTCTGGTTGAATGCCTAAATCAATTAATCCTTGTTTTGATACTCCTTCAGCACATCTTTTTGGTGAACCTATTTCTGATTTTAAATCAATTAAAATAACATCGGCTCCATTTTTAGATGCTTCCCTTGCTGCAAGAGAACCTGCAGGTCCAGCTCCCACTACTAAAACATCAGTTTTAAATTCCATGTTTTCACCTTATTCTAATGATAATGCTGCTACAGGACATGCTTTTACACATAATCCGCATTTAATACATTTTTCATCATTGACAACTATTTTTAATTCTTGAACATCAATAGCGTCTACTGTACAAACACCTGCACATGCTCCACAATACATACAATATTCTTGAATAATCATAATATAACTCCTTTATTCATTATTTTCTTCTGATTCCTTTGCTCTTTTCATGTCAATTGCTTCATCTCTTGTTATGAAGATGTATCCACAATTAGTACATTTTAATTCCCCATTTTGACCATATGCAAGAAATTCTCTCTCAAAATCTCTGTGCTGGGTTTTGTCTTTAGAACCACATTCTGGGCATGGTCTTAATAAATCTTCCATTTTCATATTAATCCCTTCTATGATGTTTTTTCAAGTATATCAAGAAGTTTGAATTGTGCTGCTTGTAAGTGTTTACAATAAAAACTTCCTGGTTCTCTTTGATTCCTATATATGTAATCTCTACAATCGCAGTTCCAATATCCATATATCATTGAAACAATATAGTAGTCATCTTTGTTTTTTACCTTGAATATAATATGACTAGGTTCATAATGTTCTACAACAACAGCATCATCTTTGTACAACTTATAACCATCAACTATTCTATCTGCCATATATATCAATTAATGTAATTAGTTACAATTATATTTCCTATAATTTGTATAATTTATAATAATATATTATATGATTTTCAAGTAATATGATTTTTTTGTTTTTTTACTCTTTGAAGTTAATGGGTAAAATTTTATCATATTTTAATTTTAATGTGTTGTCTTCATAATCTGTAATGATATGTACAGGTAATATTTGAACTTCATTTGCATATGCTTCTTCTAATGATTCACTGAAATCTTTGTCTGTAGTGTAATTTGGTGTAAAAATCTCTGCACTATTCTGTAATACTAAAATCACTATTGAGCTTAACATACCTTCTTTTTTAATTTCAATGAGTTCGTCCACATGTTTTTTGCCTCTGGTTGTAGGAGCATCCGGGAATTTGGCTGTTTTATTAACAACTAATGTACAACCCTTAACTTCTAGAAACATCTTGCTATCAGCATAGTCTTTTAGTAAAAAATCTAATCTGCTATTTCCATAGGTATATTCTGATTTTTCTATGACAAATTCTTTCAATTCTTCTATTTCTTTGTTGTTAATTAATTCTTCAACTAATTTGTTATGAAAACTACTATTCAGGAGCACCCATTCATTCTGGAATTTGATTGCAATCATGTCATATTTTGTTTTACGATTAGTTTTCTTGTAATTGGGAACATATCTGATTAATATTTCAGTGCCCTCAATCAGTAATTCTTTTAGTCTACCCGGATCGTGCAAATGGGCTAATTCTATTTCTTCATTATTTTTAAATTCTACGGTAAATCGGTTGGGTCTTGAAATATATTTTCCCGATAATAAATTATTAATTTCCATATTATCCTCTTAACTAACTGGTTTAATAGATATTAACGTTATATTTTTCTTATTTTTTTTTAGTTTTGTATTACTGTTTTTCACAATATAAGATATGTCCTTTTATGAAATTTTTTGTTAAGTTTTCTATTTTTTATTAAGAAAATTTTAAATAAAGTTAACTACATAACTCAATATATTAATATATTGATTAACAATATTTGATAAATAATTTTATTAATTTATAATATTGGAACTAAGTATATTTCCAAATTTTTTGGGTGAATGGAAATGCAATATGGAATGTATCAAGAAATTATGGATCAACCTATTTCTTTAAGGCGTACTATTGAATCTGAAAGAAGACATTTAGAGGATATTTCAGAACAATTTTCTAAATTGGATAAAATATTTTTAATTGGCTGTGGAAGTTCTATATCAACATGTTATACCATTAAAGATGCAATTAAATCCATATCCTCTATAGATATCGATGTACAAACGGGTTATGAATTTGTAGAACACCAATATCTTGAAGATAATTCAAATATGGGAATGATTGTAACTTCACAATCTGGGGAAACATCAGACACATTAGAAGCTTTACGTAAAGCAAAGGAATATGGACTTAAAACAGTTTCTATAACCAACATGGCAGATAGTTCAATGGCTAAAGAAGCAGATGAAGCTGTAATAACATTATGTGAAGAAGAAAAAGCTATATTAGGTACTAAAACATATATTACGCAATTATTCTCATTATATGTACTTTTCTTTAACATGGTTAAAACAGAAAGGGCTGAAAAAATATTAGAAGAATTGTACAAAGTACCTGAATTAATAGAATCATTATTGGGAAGTACCGAAGAGGACTGTAAAAAATTAGCTGAAACTAACAAAGATGTGGATTTATTCTATTGTATGGGGGGAGGAGTTAATTTTGGATTGGCATATAAACTTGCTATGACCATGTTTATGGAAGGTTCATTAAAGCATGCTTGTCCTGTTTATGCTGGAGAATTCAGACATGGTTTAATCGAACGTGTAGAAAAAGGAGTAACCGTAGTTTTCTTAAAATCAGGGGAATATGATCAAGTAACTCTAAGAGCGATTAAATTCTGTAAGGATTTGGAAGTAAACAATATCATTTTTGATTTAAAAGATTATTCCGAAATTGATCCGTTACTTACTCCATTTGCATTAATAGTTCCTTTAGAATGGTTTATTTATCATTTATCAATATACAACGGTGAAGATCCTGGAAGTACTAGACATATAGGTAAAATAAGATACTAGTTTTCCTTGACTTTTTTTCTTTTTTAATTTTTTTAATAATTAACTATTTTTATTAATATTTTCAGTAAATTTAAATTATATAGTGAATAAAACTATATATAGATAAAATAATGTAATTTTTTTATTATAATAAATTTATTGGAGAAGTGATTTTTTGTATTCAATTAAATCTAGTGAGGATTTTGAGAAATTAAGCCCTTTTATTATTATAGGTGCTGGTGGTGGCGGAGAAAAATTCTCTAATTTTGCTGGTGTTGAAACTGCTGGTTTTTTAGATGATGCAGAAGCTAAGCAGGGTAAAGATTTCTGTGGTTTTACCGTAGGATCAGATTTAAAAACTTTAGTTGAAGAAACTAATTCTAAATCAGTAGCTATAATGTTACCTATAGGAGCTGAAGGTGCAGCATTAAAATATGCAGTTCAGGCAATTGATCTTGGTCAAAATGTTTTAACTTCTTTTAGATCATTACCTTTGGAAGAAAACCCTGCAATTGTTAAATTTGCTAATCAAAAAGGTGTTGAAGTAAAACAGATCAGTTCCAGATTAGACAATGTGGAAAAAGTTATGGGAATTGCTCCGGAAAAAGTTACTGAAACTTTACCTAAGATTACCTACATTCATAAAAAACCTGTAATATTTGTTGGTGGTACATCCCAGGAATGTGGTAAAAGAACTACTACCAGAAGATTGGGTGAAATAGCTAAACAGATGGGTCTTAAAGCAATAATATTTTCAACTGATGAAATGGGATTGGAAAAACCTACCGATATTAACTTCAGAGCAGGAAGTTTATCAGTAATGGATGTACCTGCAGCAATCATGGGTACAATTAAATATATGGAAGAAAATGAAGATCCTGACATAATATTTGTAGAAGGTCAATCTAGTTTAACTGAAACTGGCAATCCACATCCTAAAGGTTTATCTGCATCCATTTTGTTTGGAGCAATGCCTGATGCAGTTGTTTTGTGTCATAGGCCAAAACATCCATTCAGAGAACCTATTGGAATAGATGCGGAATTAAAGGCAATTGAAGCTGTCGAGCCAACAAAAGTTATTGCATTATCAATTAATAGAAGAAACGATTCCGAGTTCTCTTTAGAAGAAACAGAAGAAGAATTTAATTTACCAACAGTAGACATTCATACAGATTCTAATGGTGGTTTAAAACGTTTAATTGAAACGGTATTGGATTATGTGGGGGATAACGAATGAAAAATACTTTCAAAGATTTTACAGTAAACGTGAAAAAATCAATTGACAGGGAATACGATGGAGAATATAACATGCAACCTGATTATGATGACAATCAAAAAGTATTAAACGATAACATTATTTCATCAATAGAAGATTCTTATGATGATGATTATGATGATTACACTAATATTGTTGTAGATCATGATGATGATGACGATTCTTTAATCGAACCAGAAACCTCAAATATTGACATGATAAATTTAATAAAAGTCAGATCTATCAGTGAACTTTCAAAAGAATTGGAAAATGTAAACAAAACTGGAGTTCCGGCTATTATTGATTTAAAATATATTCAGGAAAGGAGAGTTTCCGAATTTAGAAGAGTAGGTTCTGAATTAAAAGCTTTCAAATCAGCAACTAATGCTAACCTGGTTTTATTGGGTGCTACAAAAAATGTTATAGTAGTTACTCCGGAAGATATACGTCTAATTAAACAGTAAATTCATCTTCACTTCTCTATTTTTTTTTAAAAAAAGTTTAAAATAATTATAAAGGGTTACTTTATAATTTAAGGTTATGAAATTTTGCAACATTTTTATAAGTTACTTTTTCTATGTCTTTTCTGCTATGTCCTGTTATTTCCAGTTCATGTTTGGTTTCAGGTAATGATAAATGATTTGATGGAGCAGGACTAATATCACTGTCCAGTACAAACTGTTCGAATCCGTATTCATCTAACATTTTAACAGTATCTGGTGTAGACATTTTAAGTGGTTGAACAGTTATTCCAAGAGTATATCCTTTATCTATTGCAATATCTACAATAGAATAATCAATATGATCTAATTGAACCAATTGTGGTTTGATGTTTTCATCTATCAGTTCAATACTTCTTTGACATACTTCTTTTTTATTTGTTCTAGGTGTATGAACAATTACATTAATGTTATTTTCATCAGCGTATTGTAACTGTTTAACAAATACTTCCTCTTGCATATCGGTTATTGAATCAAGTCCTATTTCACCTATTGCAAGTACATTGGGTTCTTCCAGATATTCGGGTATTTTTTCCAGAACATTTTCATAATCTTTCGGAATGGCTCGTGGATGTATACCTACTGCACAATATAATTTAATATTTTCTTTTTCTACACGTTTAGGCTCATCATATACAATTTTATCGAAGTGTTCTAAAGTGACGATTGAATGTTTCATTGCCAATGCATCGTAAGCACATGTGACAATAGCATCAATTCCGGCAATTTTCATTTCTTTGAAATTTTCCACAGGTCTGGCATCTGCATGTAAATGTGCATCGATTATCATGGTTAAACCTCATTCTTCTATATCATCAAATTCAACATGTCCCTCAATCAATTGGCTGATAATTAAAGGTATTTTGTTGATGGATATTCTTTTCTGTTCAAATGTATCTCTGTCACGGATAGTTACCTTATTATCATCAAGGGAATCATAATCAACTGTTATTGCAAATGGTACACCTATTTCATCTGCTCTGGCATATCTTCTTCCGATTGTACCGCTGGTGTCATAGGAGGATACAAGTCCATTTTCACGTAAGGTAATTTCAATATTTTCAGCAATTTCCGTTAAAGGTTCTTTATTAACTAATGGAAGTACAGCTGCCTTGATTGGGGCAATTTTTGCAGGTAATTTGAAATAAGCTCTGGTTTCGCCTTCTTCACTGATGTCTTCTGTATATGAATGGAGAAGTGTTGAGTATATTATACGGTCAATACCATATGATGGTTCAATAACGTGTGGTACGAATCTTTCACCTTTAATTTGTTCTTCTTTTGTTTCAAAGGTTACAAAACTATCGTCGATTTCGTATTCATTTTCACCTATTGTAAATTTATATGTTTCACCATTATCGAATTTTGCTTTTATTTCGTTTGCATCCGCATTTTCTAGTAATTCCTTGGCTTTTGGTGAGTCTCCTTTAAATGTAGGACCAAATTTTTTCATATTAAATGATGGTTTTGTCACGGTAACTGTTTTTGGTTCATCGTATTCTTTGAATACTGATAAATCTTCCTTACTGTGTGCAATATGTGATTTTAAATCGAAATCGGTTCTGTCTGCAATACCTATTATTTCTACCCAGCCAAATTGATCGGTTTTAACTTCCGCATCCCAACAGTCTATTGCATAGTGTGCCATTTCATCAGGCAAATGTTGCCTAAATCTAATTGCTTCTTGAGGTATGCCAATTGAACTTAAAAAGTCACTGGCAAGAACAATCTGGTATATTAACATTTCACTTGAAACAATTCTGGAATCAATAGCATCTTTTACTTTGATAATGATTGGTTCTTCATCATTTAATTGTTCTTTCTGGCTGTATAATTTTAATTCATTTTCTTTGATGTTTTCATAATTTTTATGGCTTTTATCAGTAGGATTAACAAATATTTCTGCTTCCGCTTGTGTAAATTCTCTTAATCTGATAACACCTTGTCTTGGTGATAATTCATTTCTGTAGGATTTACCCAATTGTACGATACCAAATGGTAACTTATCTTTGTAGAATCTGCTGATTCTTCTGAATGCAATGAAGATTCCTTGTGCAGTTTCAGGTCTCATGAAACCGACCTGTTTTCCACTGGCACCAATTTGGGTTTTGAACATTAAATTGTAACTTTGCACATCCCCCAGTTTTCCCCCACAATCAGTACAGACAATATTGTTTTCTGCAATAATTTCCGTTAATTTTTCATCGGGAAGTCCTTCTACCTCCTGATTGATTGCTTCTTCAATAATGTGGTCTGCTCTGTAAATTTCTTTACATTCTGTACATTGTGTCATTGGGTCAGTGAAGTTGTCAACGTGACCTGAGGCCTTTAAGGTGTTTCTAGGCATTACTGTAGGAGCTTCAATTTCATAGAATCCTTCTTGGAAAACATAATATTTTCTCCAAAGATTCATGATGTTGTTTTTTAATAATCCTCCTAAAGGTCCGTAATCATAAAATCCTGCTACTCCTGAGTATATTTCAAAGGATGGGTAAAGAATTCCTCTCTTTTTGGATATACTCATTACTTTTTCATTACTCATTCTTTTCCTCCATTAATTATATCAAAGTCTTGTTTAATCTTACTTACTTGTGGTCCTGTTTGTCCCATGTATTTACTATCCCTGTCTTCATGGCCGTATGGTTTTTCGGAAGGTGTTGTCATGGTTTCAAATACGATTTGACATACTCTTTGACCAGGGTATAATGCCACAGGCATTTTTCCTATGTTAGAAATTTCTAATGTGATTTTTCCTTCGAATCCGGGATCTATGTATCCTGCAGTAACGTGCATGGTTACTCCTAATCTCCCCATAGAAGACCTACCTTCTACTCTTGCTACGATATCTGCAGGTAATTTTACTGTTTCAAATGTTGTTGCAAGAGTAAATTCACCAGGATGTATTATAAACGGTTCACCCTCTTTCATTTCAAAAGTGCTCATGTATGATTCTAAATCAGTATTGTCAAATGGATCAATATATGGTTTTGTAATAATTTTAAATCCTTTAAATTCATTGCCTAATCTTAAATCAACTGATGAAGGCTGAATTTGTTTTTCATCTTTAATAGGGTAAATTTCAATTTTATTTTCTTCCAGATATTTTTTAATATCTACATCACTAAGTATTGCCATAGATTATTCCTCGGGGGTTTTGATTCTAACATTGATACGTTTGAGAGTACCACGTAAAGTTTTGGATTCTCGTCCTGCAATAAAAGCTCGGCCAATTATCCTTTTTGCGATTATTTCAACATTCTTCCTCTTATGATCAGGATAGTCCAATTTTGAGATAATTTCATTACATAAATCTATGATAACATTTTTATCTTCAAAACTAGCAATATCCATATTTTCAATAGGATATTCTTTCTGGTTTTTATATATTTCATAGAAAATTATAGCTGCTGCATGACTAATATTCATTATAGGATATTCATCACTTGTCGGTATTGTTACCAGGATATCACATAGTTCCAGTTCTTCATTACTAAGGCCTTCACCTTCTCTACCGAACAATAATGCAATATTTCCATCAACATGCATTTTTTTACCTAACTCATCAGGTGTTATTGGAATACGTGGAATATTATAACTTCCTCCAGCAGTTCCAGTAGTACCTACTATTGTTGTAATTTCATGTTCCTCGATGAATTCTTCTAACGAATCATATGTTTTCGCATCTTGAACTACATCTCTAGCATGACTGGCTTGGTAGTATGCACTATTTTCTAATTCACATGGATTAATAAGTACTAATTTTTTTAATCCGAAGTTTTTCATAGTTCTTGCTAGAAATCCTATATTGCCTGATGTTTTTGGTTCAACGAATACTGTATAAATTTTCAAATATAATCACTATCTTTATCTTTGTTTAATTTAGTAAAAATAAATTTCTAAAATAAATTTTTCAAAGAAATAATTTTCATAAATATTAATAATGATTAATTAATTAGATAAATATAATTAAAGATATAAAAGAATAAACAGAAGGTAATTAATTATGATAATGGTAACAACACCTGATATTGAGGGAAGTCCGGTTAAGAATTACTTGGGAATAGTAAATGGGGAAGGATTAATTGGAGCTAATGTGTACAAAGATATCTTTTCAGGAGTAAGGGATGTTGTTGGTGGAAGAACCTCTACTTATGAAAAGGAATTAAAAAAAGCTAGAGAAATGGCTATGAATAGTATGGAAGAAAAAGCACAGGCATTAGGGGCAAATGCCATATTAAATGTTAGGATAAAATACAGTAACCTTGGAGGTACCATGGGTAATACTATTCTGGTAAGTGTAAATGGAACTGCCGTATTGATTTAAAAAAAAGAGATGAATAAAAATAATTGTATTTTTATTCGTATGCTTTGTTTAACAGTTCCATTATATTAATTACGCTTGTTTTTGAATTTTTGTTTACTAGGGAATCATTGATGTTGAATTCACAGAATGGGCATATCGTTACAACGTGGTCTACGTTCAATTTATCAATCATATCCACTTTATCATCTGCAAGGGCCTCTGCTATTTCAGGTTTACCTGATTTTACTCCACCACCTGCACCACAACATTGATCTGGTTTTTCCATTTCAATAAATTCTACACCTTTAATTGATTTTAGGATATTTCTTGGTTGTTCACTGATTCCTTGACTTCTTACTAAGTGACATGGGTCATGATATGTTACTTTAAGGTTTAGTTCATTCATGTCATTAGGATCTAATTTTCCATCTAAAAATTCACTAATGTCCATAACATTTAAATTAACGCCGTATTCAGGATAATTGTTTTTTAGAGTTGCACCACAACCTGCACAGACTGTTAATATTGTGTCATATTCTTTAAATGTTTCGTAGTTTGTTTTTACTAAGTCAGGGATTATGTCAATTTGACCTGTTCTGAATAGGGGTGAACCACAACATACTTGGTTTAAAGGAATATCAACTTCATAACCTAATTTTTCCAATACATTCACAAGGTATTCTGCAATCCAAGGTAATCTGTTGTCTATCATACAACCAGTGAAGAATGCAATTTTATTTTTCTTGCCGTTATCCCTATCTTTATTGTATGCTTTAACGAATCCTTCAGGATATTCACTGTCTTCTTTGGGTTGAACACTTCTGCCCGTATTTAACACTGCTTTTCTGATTAGTTTGTGTGGATTAAGCGGACCTTCTTTTTCACTGAAAATTTTAGCCCTTAATTTTTCTATAGCTTTTCCATATATGTCAATTTCTTTAGGACATGTTTTGGTACATTGACCACAGGATGTACAGTAATAGATACCATTTTCAACTGATTTTTCAGATAAGGATTCATCTTCTCTTGGATCAAATTCTATATTTGAAAATCCTCTCATAAAGAATGGTCCGGCAAAGTTATCTGTCTTTTTGATTACAGGACACATGGATATACAAGAATAACAGTCGATACAACCTCTTAATTGATCACACATTGCATAGTTTTCTGGTTTTATAAGGTCAGGTTTATTTTTGACAATTTCACTGTCTTCTGATGTCATGTACATATTTAAGTCCTTGACCTTTGTGTTTAATTCACTTCTATCGACAATTAAGTCTTTAATAACCGGGAGGTCTAAAGGTTCTAATAAATCATTATCACCTATTTCTGCTTTACAAGCTAATTTGGCCTCTCCATTAATTTTAATTGCACATGACCCACATTGTCCGGCTCTGCATGAAAATCTGTAAGCAATGTTAGCATCATATTTTTTATTAATCTGTGCTAAAGCATCTAAAACTTTCATCTTTTCAATCTCTTCGATTTCAAAAGATTCTACATATTCATGCTTTTTAACAGGATCATATCTTTTAATATTTACTGTTATCATTATTATCTCCCTATTTCCTTTTTAACAATACGTATGTAAGGTGGTTATTTTACATCATGCCTTTGAAAATTCACTTTCGAATTGTCTTATATCTTATTTTAATATTTTTATTTCTTATCTTTTAAAGATTTTCAAAAATAACTTATACCTTATTATATATAAATATTAATAGGTTTTAAAAATTTATTAATTGATTTTCTGACATTGAATTAATTATTTCATTATGTTTAATAGATATAAGGAGTATTATTATGAAAATAACTGAATTACTAGATTCCGAAAAGGGAAATAAACGTTTCATGTTAGGTAATGAAGCGGCAGTAAGGGGTGTTTTAGAAGCCGGTGTCTCATTAGCAGCAACTTATCCTGGAACCCCTTCTTCAGAAATAGGTGATATTCTATTTTTAATCGCGAAGGAAGCAAATGTTTATTTTGAATTTTCAGCAAACGAAAAAGTTGCAATAGAGGTGGCAGCTTCAGCAGCAAGTACTGGTTTGAGAACATTTTCTTTTATGAAGCACGTTGGAGTTAACGTGGCAGCAGATTCATTCATGTCTTCTGCATATCTTGGTGTGGAAGGTAGTTTATTGGTACTGGTTGCAGATGATCCTTCAACATTTTCCTCACAAAATGAACAGGATACAAGACATTTTGCCAGACAAGCCAATATTCCACTTTTTGAACCATCAAATCCTCAGGAAATTAAGGATTTTATACATTATGCATATGACATATCTGACAAGTTCAATATTCCGGTAATAATGAGGACAACAACACGTGTATCACACATGAGAGGAATTGTTGAAACAGATGAATATCGTAAAAACACAGTAAATCATGGCGAATACAAGGACAATGGATTGCATGTACCGGTTCCTGAAGCAGCCAGGGTTATGCACAAGAATCTTGTAGAAAAAATCAATCAAATACGTGAAATATCAAATGAAAGTCCGTTAAACAAAATAATTGATAACGGGGCAGATATTGGAATTATAGCATCCGGTGGTTCCTACAACTATGTGGCCGATGTTGTAAAACAAAATGACTTAAAAGTTAACATTTTAAAAATTGGATTTTCACATCCATATCCTGAACAATTAGTAAAAACCTTCTTGGAAAACAATAAGGAAGTTCTGGTTGTTGAAGAGGTAGATCCGATAAACGAAATTGAAACTTTAGCCATAGCGGGTAAATATAACATCAATACCAATATCCATGGAAAACGTGATGGAACATTATCTGAAATCTTTGAATACACACC
>CADBRM010000102.1 GCA_902797085.1 uncultured Methanobacteriaceae archaeon | reverse complement strand
ATAAACTAATTTTTTCCATCCATAAATGTATTTATATACATAAATATTAAATTAAGTTAATCTAAATATATGTTTAGTATTAATTTAATTAGTTGGTAAAAAAGACAAAAATTAAATAAAATATTACAAGAATAAATTATAGTGGAAGTTGTAATATGAGAAGTTTAGTAATTTATTATTCCAAATCAGGAAATACAGGCATTGTGGCAGATACGATAAAAAAATCAATAAATGCACACGTTAAAGAAATTACAGACTATACATTTAACAGAACCGTTGCAGATTATTTGTTTACAAGCCTAATTGATTCAGCTAGTATAGAACCAAGAAAAGTAGATATAGAATACTATGAAACCATATTTATAGGAACTCCCGTATGGTTTGGTAGCATAACTCCTGCAATAAAGAAAATTATAGATAATACTGATTTCAAAAATAAAAATATTATACTCTTCAACACTTATAAAAAAGTTGGAGAAGACCTTGCAATTAAAAGAATGGCAAGATTGGTAAAAAAACATAACGGAAAAATTGTTGGTGCATTCAGCATTTCAAGTAGAGGCACCATTGAAGACCTTGAAGAATGTACCATTGAAGCTTTAAAAGGCCTTAATATAACCTAAAAAAGTGAAATATCATGACTTCCATAATAATTTTCTCTAAAAACAATAAAATGAAATATGTTTCCAGCATCATTAAAGAAAAAACTTACTCTGATATTATTGAAATCAAAGACCTAGAAAGGAAAAGTGGTTTTCTCGGCAGATTCAAGAACAACTATAATGCATTACGTTCCAACAAAACCCGTATTGAACCAGAAACCATAACATTAAATGACTATGATTTAATATTGATAGGAAGTCCATCAACTTTCGGTAGCGTATCACCAGCAATATCCACATTCATAGAAAAAAACACCTTCAAAAACAAAAACGTAATTATATACACAACCACCAATTCAAGACAAGGCTATGAAGTACTAAGACAAATGAAAAACAAAATTGAAGAAAAAGGTGGAACAATAGTAAATTCATTTATCTTAAGAGTAAATAATAAAAGTGATGATGAAATAAAAATCAATACCATTAAAGTCATAAAAGAATTAGATTTGGATTTATACACCTAACCTCCAATATACACTATTTTTACTATATTCAAACAACATACAAAATTAAATAAACAAAAAAAGTTAACTAAAAATTTTTTCACTTAATGTTAAATACCTTTAAAAATATAATTAGAATTATATAAATGAAAAATCAAGATTATGTTAATAACCGTTAAAATGGTTATTTTCATAGAATAACATAGGAGAACATGAGATGGTAGATGTAATCACATATATTACAAGAAGATCTCATAAGCCTCTGATTTTAATTCCAGTTATCCTGATGATTCTATCTTTATTATATTTAGGCGTCTTCGGACTAAATGAAGGTGTAGACTTAAAAGGTGGAACATTAGTAACGCTAGAATTAAAAGAACCTATGTCTGAGACACAAGTTTCCAACATCATTACCCAGGGATTAGGAGCAAGTGAAGTAGACACATCAATTAGTGGAAATACTGCAACCGTAACAATCTCGGGTGATGTGGATCAAGCCGACTTTGAATCAAAATTCAATAATCAGTTTGGGATACTTAGTTTCAAAAGTGTTGGAGCACTTCTAAGTGAAGCTGCAATGGGCCAAATAGCATATGCATTAATATTTGCATTTGTATTCATGGCAGCAACAGTATTTTTCGTATTCCGAGATCCTGTTCCATCACTGGCTATTATATTATCCGCAATATGTAACCTTTCAATAGCAGTAGGTAGTATGTCCCTATTTGGAATTCCATTATCTATTGCCAGCGTAGGTGCATTGCTAATGCTTATCGGGTACGGTGTAGATACAGATATTCTGTTAACTACCCGTTTACTTAAAAGAAAAGAGGGAGACCTGGATGACAGAGCAGAAGATTCCTGTAAGACAGGTGTAACGTTAACTATTTCTGCACTTGCATCAATGGTCGTACTTTTCTTAGTAGTAAAATTTTTTATCCCATCAGCACAGGTATTGGCAGACATATCTGCAGTTCTTATAATGGGGTTAATCTCAGATTTATTATCAACATGGCTTATGAACTTAGGAATTCTTAAATGGCACATGGAAAGAGGTGGTCACAATTAAACCAGCCACCAAACAGTTTTTAAAACGACCAAGAACAATCCTATTAGCAGCACTACTGATTATAAGTTTGCTTTCTGTAGGAATCTTTGGTCTCCAGGAAGGTCTTGACTTAGCTGGTGGTTCAATGATACAGTTACATCTTGAAGAATCAGTAGACCAAGACACTATGAACACTGTAACAGCAGTACTTGATAAGAGATTAAACGCATTTGGTATAAGTGACGTTCAAGTAAGACAAAGTGGTAGCCAAGACGTTATCGTAGAAATAGCGGGAGTGCAGCCAGAAGAAGTTGAACGTATTATCAGTACCCCTGGTAAATTTGAAGCAAAAATCAATAACCAAACAGCATTAACCGGTTCTGACATCACAACAGTTTCAGCTGCTGAAGTAACCGGTAACAGATGGAAAGTACCATTCAGCGTATCAACAGAAGCAGCAAACAAATTTGCACAAGTTGCAAAAGGACAAGCCGGTGCAGAAGTACAGATGTTCCTTGATGACAAACTTATTTCATCACCACAACTTGATGCAGGACTGGCAAATGGTATCGGTTCAACAGATATTGAAGTATCCGGTGGAGAAATATCAAAAGATGCCGCACACAAGCAAGCAACAGAAATTCATACAGTACTTGAATCTGGTGCATTACCAGTGAAATTAGCCATTAGTGGAGTAAACAGCGTATCCGCAGAACTAGGTTCACAGTTTGAAACCGGTTCACTTATTGCAGGACTACTGTCATTACTTGCTATAGTAATAATCGTTTCATTCAAGTACAAATCTCCATCATTAGTATTACCTATCGTATTTACAAGTCTATCCGAACTAATACTAATCTTAGGATTTGCTTCACTCATACACTGGAATTTGGATTTATCTGCTATTGCAGGGATGATAGCGACAATAGGTACTGGTGTAGACGACCAGATTGTTATGACAGATGAAGTTCTTGCAAGACGTGACAGAAGTGATAGAAAAAACATCATTAAAACAAGAATTAAAGATGCATTCTTTATTGTTTACGCATCAGCAGGAACACTCATCGCAGCAATGTTGCCTTTAGCATACATTGGATTTGCAAGAGGTGCAACAGGTATTGGTATGCTTACCGGTTTTGCAGTAACAACCGTAGTAGGAGTACTTATCGGTATCTTCATTACAAGACCTGTATTTGCTGATTATATGGAAACATTCCTTGTTAAAAATCCTAGGGAAGAAATGAGGATTAACAAGGATGGAAAATCCAAACCTAAAAAGAATAAGAAAAAAGGAAGAAAAACTATTGCTCGTGAAGAAGCAGAGAAAAATAAAGGAAGATAATATTTCTTCCTTCATATTTTTTTAAATTAACCTCCCACAAAAATTTTAATTATTTAGAAAACTAATTTTTATATATGTTAAATAAAGACCATCCAAGATATGAATCATTAGTTTACAGAGAAAAAATTGTAGAAGCTCATAAAAATGGAATATTGGCAGATTCCGGTATGATTGCACATGGTAGAGGAGAAACATTCGACTATCTGATTGGTGAAAAGACAACAGAAAACTCATTAAATACTATTGAAGTTGCAGCTTGTTATTTTTTAACCAGAAAACGTCCTGTATTAAGTGTAAATGGTAACACAACAGCTTTAGTATCAGAGGATATTGCCAAATTATCCGAACTATTAGACATACCTGTTGAAATCAACCTATACTACAGAACTCCTGAAAGAATTAAAAATATAGAAAAAGTCTACCGAGAATTAGGAGTTAAAGAATTATTAGGTACGGATGACGATGATTTCATTGATACGCCCGATTTAAACGGACCTAGATCCCCCGTTAGTATAGAGGGAATTAATAAGTCAGACTTAATTTTTGTACCTCTAGAAGATGGTGACAGGGCAGAAAAATTGGTTGCATCAGGTAAAGAAATAATTAGTGTAGATTTGAACCCGTTATCAAGAACTGCTCAGACATCCACAGTTACTCTGGTTGACAATATAGTGAGAGTGATGCCCCAATTAATCAAATCGGTAAATAAACATATGGATTGTGACAAAAGCATACTTCTAGAAAAAATTTCCAACTTCAACAACAAAGATAATTTAAACACTGCAATACATGATATTATAAAAAGATTTGAATAACAATTAACACAAAAATATATTTATAAAATAAATTGTTCTGGAGAGTAAAAAATTTGAAAGTTTATGGTGTAACAGGTCTTCCCGGTTCAGGAAAAAGTATAATTTCTAGGATAGCAAAAAAAGATGGAATACACTCAATAAGTATGGGAGACGTTATTCGTAAAGAAGCAGAAAAACAAAACTGTACAACAGGGGAAGCTGCAGTTAATCTAAGAAAAAAGTATGGTAACAACGTAGTGGCTGACAGATGCATTCAAGAAATATATAAACATTCAAGAAAAAGAAATAAAAAAAAGACCCCTGTTAAGAAAATGCATAAATCCAACAACAGATATGCTCCTCCAAAGAAATATAAAAAAATTGAACAGGATATTTACATTATAGAAGGTATACGCAGTCCCCAGGAAGTTCAATATTTCAGAAAACGATTTAAAAACTTTAAAATCATAGCAATTCATTCAAATCCTGAAGAAAGATTCAACAGATTAATTAGAAGAAAACGCAGCGACGACTCTCCAGATTATAAAGTATTTTTGGAAAGGGATAGAAGAGAACTTGACTTCGGTATAGGCGAAGTAATAGCATTAGCAGATTACATGTTAATAAATGAAGGCCACATACAAAAATTCAAAACAAGTGTAAGAGTACTGATACAAAATGAAATCAAACCAAGAACCCATTATAACCCAAACCCAGGTAAAAATAAAAACAAAACTAAACTCAACAGAAGACCAAACAAAGGTAGAAAACAGTATATTAAATATGATAGTAGCCGAAAAATCTACAATAAGAAAAAACGGTGATTGCCTTGAACTTGATGGAGATCTATCCCTACTTTCAAAAGTCAATCACATAATAATAAAAAATGAACAGGAAGAATTAGCATATAACATTTTAGAAAGAAATTTAAAAGAAAATTCAATGAAATTTTTTATAAATAAACAGGCTGCTTACAACAATAATTTCCATATGATTGATGAAGACATGTCCCCTCTGGGTGACATAGAAGTAGAAATAGTTAGCGACAATCCAGAAGAAGTAATCAGATGGATAACTAGTTAAAATTAGTTATTCATCAAGACTATAATCATATTTCTCCTCCAGATGAGCCTTTTTAATGTTGTATGTTCCATTGTCGAAGTGCCAATCGGTGATGGCCTCATCAACAACTATTTTTCTATCATAGAATGGGGCGTCAAGAACCAAAGTTTCAGCTTCTCCACCTTCAAATGCCGGATGAATACCATATTTATTATGTAATTCAATTATTTCATCAAGACTTTCCTGAGTAATTCTTTTTCCAAGCCAATCTTCTGTTAATCCATAGGCAGATACACCGGTAATTATTACCTCAAAACCCAAATCAATAATTTTTTTCATATATTCTATCGGATCCACATGCCATAATGGTGCAACTGATTTCAAACCAAGCCTTTCGCATATGGCATCTATTCTTGATTTTTGATAAACTGATTCCAATGCACCGGAATATACTGCTTCCACTCCCCTATTTTTTAGCCTTTCAAGTGTCTGTTCCAAATCTTTAAGTTCTTCCTCTTTAATACCATCAGTCAAAACATCAATTGATGGTATTTCCATTGCAGCAGAACAGTAATCCACCATGTGAATGTCCGGAACATGAAACATATATGATTCATCATTACGTGAATGCATTGCAAGCAATGCGTAAATCTCATCACCATTGTTTAATGATTCATAAACAGCCATAGTACTGTCTTTACCACCAGAATATAAAATTACTGATTTCATAAGATATAACTCCTTAAAAAAAAATGTGTCAAAAAAAATAAAATATAGAAAGTGGATTATGAAAATTTAGTCTCTGCGTCTAGGTTTGAACCTTCTGGTTTTACCTGATTTAGAGGCATTATTTTCCTTCCTACTTTCTTGTTTAGGTTTGTCATCAGATTTTGAGTTCCTGCCAAAAGAAAATCTTCTCTTAGATTTTTTTTTCTTATCGGTTTCATTTACAACCTTATTAGTTTTTAAGTCATCTTCCGTTAATTGTTTGAAGTGTTTGTTAGAACCAATGTTCTGTTTAGGACTGTCATTAAAGGAATCATCAAAGATATCTATGGAATTATTGCGTCTCCTTCTGTTTCTTCTAGGTGAACCCCTTGCATCATCAGTTCCAGGGACAACTTTTCTTTTGATTTTTTCTCTTTCGGTAGGTTTCTTCTTCCTTTTCTTTCTGAAATTGTTAATGAATGTTATAAGTGAATCTACAAAGAAACCAGCACCGGCTACAATAACACCCAATACTCCAGACAATAATATCACATTACTTTCATCAGGAATTATGCTATTTAATATTTGACTTTGTGTTTCTGTAGGACCGGTTACATTTAATACTACAACATCATTTTGTGAAATTGCATCCAATATCTTGGTGACATTATTCGCTTGAACTGTAACATTTGCATTCATAGCTGTGTATCTAAGATGAGTATATGTTTCATGACTGAAAGTTGTGTAAATACTATTAAGAACCGTCTGTGGATCCCCATTCTCTGATATAACCACGAACAAAGTGTTATTTCCCTGATCGATAACATCAGATATGTCTTCGTTACTGTAACGTAATGCATTCTGTATTAATCGTTTTTCTGTATCCGAATCAAAATCCTCATCTATTTTTATCATTATTCCATTATAATTAACACTTTCCACACCGCTAATAGATGAAACATTTTGAATAATTTGTGTTAAATTTCCATTAGTAGATAAATCCAGCTCTATTACATCAGTACCATCAACACTCTCCTCTACAAGTGTACGAGTAAAATCAGGTATATCATCAACTATTGGTGACAATAAAAATGCACCAGCAGCCAATCCCACTACCAGCCCCAATAGTATAACCGAAATTAAATTCTTTTTACCTATATATGGAGTCAATAGTGCTGTTGAGAATACGAATAACATAGCCAGAATAAATAATACTAACATTATTACTATAGTTAAAGCATCCATAATTAATCCACTCTCTAGATGATTTGAAACAAATCACCCACTTAATTTTTCATAATATTATATATTATGTATTCAATCCTATTAGTAGTTTATTTATTAATTAGTTTAAATAACTTAACAAAGGTTATTATAATATAATTGATAAAATACAATATAATAAAGAAATTTTAAATTAACATTTAACTACAAGAGGTTTTACAATGAAAGATTTATTAAAAAGATTATCTGAAGCATGTGGTATCTCAGGATTTGAAGATGAAATACGTGACATACTTAAAGAAGAATTAAAAGACTACGTAGATGAAATGGAAACTGACATCATGGGTAACCTTATTACAACACACAAAGGTAAAGAAGGAAAACCTAGTGTAATGTTAGCTTCCCACATGGATGAAATCGGTTTAATGGTAAGTTTCATTGACGACGACGGATATTTAAGATTTGTAAAAATTGGTGGAATCAATGACCAAATGTTATTAAACCAAAAAGTTTACGTACAGACAGAAAATGGGGAAGTACCAGGAATTATCGGTTCAAAACCACCTCACATTACCAGTGCAGAAGAAGCTAAAAAAATCATTTCATACAAAGACATGTTCATAGACATCGGAGCAAAGGATAAGGAACAAGCAGAAGGATTAGTATCCATTGGTGATGCAATAGTATTCCACACAGAATTTGAAGAATGCTTAAATGACCTGGTAATGGGTAAAGCATTAGACAACCGTGTAGGTTGTGCAGTAATGGCTGAAGTAATGAAACAAACCGACTGTGATGCAACAGTATATGGTGTAGGAACAGTACAGGAAGAAGTAGGTCTTAAAGGAGCAAAAACATCTGCATTCAAATTAAACCCTGACATGGCAATAGCATTAGACGTTACCATTGCAGGAGATCACCCAGGAGTAAAACCAGAAGATGCATCAGTCAAAGCAGGAAAAGGTCCTGTAATATCCTTCGCAGATGCAAGTGGAAGAGGATTATTGACTCACCCAATGATGAAAAAGCTATTGGTAGAAGCTGCAGAAGCTGCCGGAATTGATTACCAATTAGAAGTTGGTGACGGTGGAACAACAGATGCAACTGCAATACATTTAACCAGAGAAGGAATTGCTACAGCAACTTTATCCAGCGGATCAAGATACATACATACACCAATAAGTGTAGTGAATATAAAAGATATGGAAGATACTGTAAAACTTATCTTAGAATTCTTAAAACGTTTATAAGTGAACTTTCACTTATTAACTCTTTTTTTAAACTCCAAATTTAAAAGTAAAAACTAATTTTAAAATAGTATTCATAATTAATTAAAAAAAAAGAAATAATATTAAGAGAATGATCGAGTGTTAACTCCACCAACTTTAATATTGTTATTGATAATCAATTTGTTTTCGGATGAATCAAAAGAGTTTCCTTTGTATTCTGTATCGGAAACTTGTTGATAGTCTCCAGGGCTTATTCCACCTACATCAATATTACTGAAAATATCTGCAATAGGATTTTCTGTTTGAATGTTAATTCCACCAATTTCTATTTCTGAATTGATTGTTGTAACTCCTTTTGGTTCTCCAACAATGTTTAATCCACCAGAAGTTATGCGTATATTGCTTGTATTTAAACTTCCACCATTGAATGCCAGATTAATTCCACCAAGTGTCGAGTTAACATTTAGCTCATCAATCTGTGCATTATCTGTTATATCTGCAGTCAATCCTCCGGTAACCATATTGGCACTTATATTATAAGCATATTTGTTACTGAGAATTATCGTTTGATCTGATTTATCTGAAACGATATTTACATCAAGATGGTCTCCATCCTGTGTATAAGTAACATTTGTTGTAGAATTTTCCTCATCATTTGACGTGATATTATACACATTTGATGCATTGTCAGCAAATTTTATGTCAACTCCACCGACTTTTTGGTCAATATGAAGATTAACTGTTGAAATCGTAGAATTTGGTGCACTGAATTCAGTATAATTCAATTCCGATTCATCCAATAATAATTGCGTCTGAACAACATTTTCTTTATCCGGATTCATAGCATTATTTACGGCACTATAACCGACAGCTGCCACAGACAATATCAGTGCAATTACTATAATAATTCCTAATATCTTATTTCCATCCATTTAAATCAACCCCCAACATATTACAGAAATTATTAATGGGATACCAGCAGTTGATAAAAATGATTTTGCATATCCTAAGTTGTGTTCCTCACTAACAGCGATTATTTCAATGACTAATTTCCATAATCCTACCAAGATTACCAATGGAATAATAACCATTTTACCTAATGTTGCTAATGCTATTCCAATAATTAATAATACATTCAATACACTAGAGTAACTTAATAAATTAAATGTATTTATAAATGAACCAGAACCTCCAAGGAGTCTTGCAAATATAAATACAAATATTGATTGTATGAATTTAGAAATTAATGGAAGAATTAAGAAAGCAACCAAAAGGATTCCAGTTATTACAATGTCGCCTGTTGCAATTCCAGTTACCAGCCCTAACATTAAACTGTAAAATATCAATGATATTATTCCGTTTTTGTCAGAAGACTGAGTTTTCAGGTAGAACAAGTCATCAGGATTTGTAAATACTTGAGCACTTTCAGTGAAGAATTCCATAATTCTTGTCTTCATACTTAAAAGTTTGATATAAATAATATATAAATTATTATAATTTCCAGTTAATAATTAATAATAGAAGTGTTATTTATGAAAGCAGTTACTGTAATAGCAAGCCCCCGAAGAAACGGGAATTGTAAAAGAATAGTCGATTACATTGCAGAGGGTATTGAAGAAAATGGTGGAAGCAATGAAATTTTTTTCGTTGACGATATGAACATTAAAGGATGTCAAGCCTGCAAAGCATGTAAAAATATGGAAAAACCTACAAAATGCATAATCAATGATGATTTTAGAGTGATTATGGATAAAGTTGAAAAATCGGATGCTTTTATTTTTGCTGTACCCAACTACTTTGGTGAAATCAATGCACAGGGACACCTTTTTATGGATAGATTCTATTCCATGACAAAAACAACACCCAATCAATTAACCAATTATCCGAAATGTATATTTGTACATACTTACGGTGCAAGTGCTGGTCATTATGATGAGTACATCAATAAACGTGCAAAAGTTTTCTCATCAATCGGATGTAATCTTATCGAAGTGCTATCCGTTGGCGAAAACAAGCCAACCAGTGGAGACTGTGATGAACTAATCGAACATGCAAGAAGTCTGGGAAGAAAATTATAGGGATATGATAATATGCCTAAAGAGAAGATACTGGAATTACTACTTAATGAATATAGAATAATCAAAGCCGACCCCATGGATGACAATGACAAGAAAGAGATTCTGAAAATAGAAATGAAAAGACTGAATGAAATGGTTCCCCTAATTAACAAGGGACTTGAAGAAACCTTAGAAGAAGATGAAGTAATTGTTTTGATTAAAGACAAAAGAGACATAATAGTTCCTGTGGAAGAACAGATTCCTACTTTAACACTCATGAGTGAAAACGGCACACTTATTGGTGAAGAGATATACGATCCTGAAGAACTTGAGGAACTACAGAATGACCCAACTGTTTATTTCATGTCAGAAAACTTTGCAACTTATCCAAATCTTTCCACTCCTGGTGAAAAACAATTTTTTGTTGTTAACCAACTGCGTGGTGAACTTGAATGCGAAAAAGAAATCGAAAATTTAGTATCAAGCATGTCCATAGCCGTACCATCCACAGAAGCAGACCATTACATCAAGGATATCTACGGAATGGACTTTGAAGACAGAATTATTACAATATTACTGGGTTACACCATTTAATTTCAACTAACCTCCCCTATTTCATTCTTTATTTCTTTTCTTGTAGATTCCCATATAGTAAAAAAAAATTTCTTGCTCTGAGTGATGTCAGTTGGTGATACTTAAATAAAATATATTTTAAGCTATGTTCAAACGTACTCTTTCTGTAAAACATACAATAAATACTTAAATTATGTTATACAAGTTTTAATTATTAATAATAAAATAAATTAGGAGGAATACATATTACTAAAAATCCAGATGATGTACTTCAGGAAGTTTTAGATACTCTAAATCCTTTAAGGGGAGTTCAAAGTGTTGGAGTATTAAATGATGAAGTGCGTAAAAAAATTTTAGAAATAGAAATGGATAAAACAGGAGAACTTATCCCTGTAATCAATTATGGAGTTCATGAATGTTTAAGCAGAGAATATACTGTAGCAATAATCAAAACTGCAACTTTCAGACCACCTCCAACTCCAACTGTTCAATTAGTGGACAATCAAGGGAATATTTTAGGAGAAGAAATCGTCAACACGGAACAAAAACGTAAGCATGAAGCAAATGAACATTCAACTTTTGTTACACCTGACTTTGTGCTAACCCAAAATCCTAAAATATTAGAATACAGCCTTAAATCTGAACGTTTAGAGAAAAATGGGCCAAAACAAGCATTTGTTTTACCTCCAGTACCGTTTGTTGAAGTGGAAGAATTAGAAGATACATGTGATGTGGTATCAAGCAGTCCAGACCCACTAGCAGATTTATACATAAAACAATACTTTAACTTTGAAGATGATGCAAAATTAGCTTCAATTTTAGTAGGATTTAACGTTAAAAAAGATTAAACAACTTTAATCTTAACTATTTTTTCTTTTTAAAGGTGAAAACATGAGTGTTACAACCGATTTAATTAATTTAATCAAGGAAGATAAAAAGATAATAATTGCAGAACCCATGACTGATGATATGAAGAAGGAAGTTCTAAAATTAGAAATGAAAAGGTTAGATGAACTGGTTCCATTCATTAATGAGGGAATGGAAGAAGCATTTGAAGAAAAGGAAGCAATAGTACTTGTAATCAACAATGAAGTGACAGATGAAAGAATAGAAAATTCTTATGCTGCCAAAGACACTTCTTTTACTTTAAGGAGTGAATCGGGAAAGATTATTGGTGAAACGATATATGATGAAGAAGAACTGGAAGAATTAAGAGAGGATCCGAATGTATTCTTCCTATCGGACAACTTCGTAACATACAATAATCTCACAGTACCCGGAGAAAAACAATTCTTTGTTATGAGCAGCACCACCAGTGAATTCTTTACGGACAAAAATCTTAAAAGCTTAGTCAGCAGTTTAAAAGTAGCTATCCCATCAACAATTACTGACCATTACATTAAGGACTGCTTTGATTTACCTCATGATACGAAAATCGGTACACTCATTGTAGGTTTCACAGAATAAGGGATGTTTATGTCAATTATAGAAGTGGTTGAAGAACTAAGCGATGTTTATGGAGTTGCGGATTTTTCCGTAGATGAAGAGAAATTAGTCCAGATGTATGGGGAAGACATATGCAAATATCCTTATGCAATCGCCATTGGTCATAAAATGCTCGAGGAGATTATTGAAAAGATACCTTTAACCTACTCCAACGATGACTATGCTCAAGAATATCTTGATGAATATTATAATTCCCATGCAAGAGTTTCAGAAATTGCAAAAAAAATTGTTGAACGCATAGAGCAAGAAGGTTATCATGCAATTGAATTGGATGTTTCGGGAGACAATCCCAAATTAAATCTTAAAATGCCTTTCAGTAACAAGGCTAGCGCTAATCTAGCAGGTATCGGTTGGTTAGGTAAAAACAATTTACTTACAACAAAGGAATTTGGTCCAAGGCTTACATGGGCTACAGTTTTAACGGATGCCCCATTGGGTGAATACGCGGGTAGGCCCATGGAATCATTATGTGGTGACTGTGATATTTGTGTAAAAGCATGTCCCGGCAAAGCAATAGTGGATTTACCCAATCCAAAGGAATCATACAGTCCAAAAAAATGCGGTGAATTTTTAATGGGAAGAAAAAAGGATGGACATCCAGTAGCTTGTGGAATGTGCCTATACATATGTCCATTTGGAAATGAAAAAAGTAAAGAAATACTTCAGAGAAAATAAAATTTACAGGTGATTTATTATGAAAGTAGTAACATTAATTACTTCATCCAATCGCAACGGATTTAGTAAACAAATAGTTGACAGACTAACCATAGGAATCCAAGACAATGGTGGCAGCAATGAAGTTCTTTTTATGAATGACTTTGATATTAAATACTGTACTGGTTGTAGAGCCTGTGAAAATGGAAAAGGTTGTATCCTTGAGGATGACTTTGAAGAGATTATCCAAAAAATCAGGGAAGCGGATTATTTTATTTTCACAGCCCCTATATTCTGGAATGACCTTGCAGGACACTCAAAAATGTTCCTTGACAGATTAAATTCCATAGGATACAATCCGGAATTAACTATGAACGAGAAAAAGTGTTTATTGATGATAACCCATTACTCAAAAAACATCAATCCATTTGTAATCGAAAACACCCACAGATGTCTTGTATCCGGTTCATTTAAGGTAAACAAAATATTAGACATAGGAAATCTTATGGAGAACCGTGTCCTTGAGGACTTTGAGTTGGAAGATTACGAAGACATTGGTTATGAATTGGAAGAATACGAAGTTATTCCCCATAAGCTAGATTTAGAATCTGCAACCCTATAATCCCCTTTCCTTTTTATCTTTTTTTAATGTTTCATAAATTACCTGTGCCAGTTTATTGTTTATACCATCCACTTGACTAATTTGCTCAACACTTGCATCATATATTGCATCAAGATTTTCAAAATGATTAAGTAATGCCTGTTTTCTTTTCTTACCGACACCCGGAATTTCATCCAGTATTGACTTAGTGAAAGCATTTCCACGAAGCTGTCTGTGGAATGTAATAGCAAAGCGATGAGATTCATCACGGACATACTGCAGCAAATGAAGTGCTGTCGATTTTCTTGGCAATATTATTGGATCGCTGCGACCCGGAACATACAGCTCTTCAAACCTCTTAGCAAGACCCACCAATGGCACATCATTAATGTTTAATTCCTTAAATACTTCCACTGCCATACCAAGCTGACCCTTACCTCCATCAATAAGTACCAGATCCGGCTTTATAAACATTGAATCATTGGAATCGACTTCTTTATCATAGTCTGGTGATATTCTAGAGTATCTTCTTGTTATTACTTCCTTCATCATTGCAAAATCGTTTGGTCCTGGCGTATTCATTTTGAACTTACGGTACATTTTCTTTGCAGGTTTTGCATTTTCAAATACGACCATTGATGCCACTGCATGTATACCGGATATATTTGAAATATCGAATGCCTCTATATGATAAGGAAGTTTTGGAAGGTTAAGATACTGTTCTAGGGTCAATAATGGATTTTCCTCTTCCTTGGTGTTTTCTGTCAGACTGATATGGGCATTTTTCTTAGCAATTTTTATCAGTGTCAGATAGTGTCCATCCTCAGCAACATTGATCTTAATTTTATGCCCCTGTTTTTCCTCCAACCATTCAAGTATAATATCCCTGTCATTGATATCATCTTCCAGTATAATTTCATCCGGAGCGGGAGCTGTAGAATAGTATTGTTTAATAAATTCCGTCAATATTTCCTTGTCATCAAATCCTTCAATCTGTTTTAATACCAGATCATCTTTTTTATTGGTCTTTCCATTCCTAACAGAAATTATTACTACTGCAGCTTCGGAACCGTTATGGTCTATTCCAATAATGTCCTGATCAACATCCTGTGTCGGTTGGATGTTCTGTTTTTCCAATGTGATTTTAATTGTTTCTATCTGGTCACGTACCAATGCCGCTTTTTCAAACTCCATAGCTTTTGAATATCTTCTCATATCACGTTCCAATTGTTTAATGATAGTTTTATACTTCCCCTGAAGCAGTAATTTTACCCGTTTGATATTTTTATTGTAATCCTTCCGTGAAATATTATTCACACAAGGTGCATCACACTGCTTTATCTGATAATTCAAACATGGTCCATCCATATGTTTACATGTTCTTATCTTAAAGTTTTTATTTATAAAATCTATAAATCCTCTTGCATTTGTTGCATCGGTATATGGTCCATAATATGATGCACCATCATTCAATAGACGACGAGTAATATGCACACGAGGATACTCCTCATTAGTAACTTTTATATACGGATACTGTTTTCCATCCTTTAAACTGATATTATAGTGTGGTTTATATTTCTTGATAAGATTTGCTTCCAGAATTAAGGCTTCCTTCTCTGTATCAGTTAATATGTATTCAAGGTATGCAAAATGCTTCATCAATACCTGTGTTTTTGGTCTGTCTAATTTGTCCTCATCCCTAAAATAACTTTGAACCCTGTTTTTGAGTTTTTTTGCTTTACCAACATAAATAATATCATCGTCACTATTGTGCATGATATATACTCCAGGTTTTTGCGGCAAATCTTCAGGACTTGTTATTTTCATTGACATGATAACACACTAAAAAATTTTCTTAGTATTATATTAGGAATTATGCATTAAAAAAACATTTGATAGAAAGAGTATTACTTTTTCAGCAAAACATTCCAAAAAGGATATCGTTCTACAAATTCAATTACCTCATTAATCATGAATTCGTAATAGTTTTCCAGCCCCTTATTTCTTGCTTCCTGTCTTTCGGCCCTTTGTCTCATGCGTTTAGCCAATAATTTCTCTGTAGTTTCTTCTTCAAACTTAGGAAAAAAGAGTAGTTTGTAACGGGCGTTGATTCCGTTGATTGTATAATATGTTATGTCATTGAATATATCAGGAATCAGCACTTCCTCATCCATTGCCATCCGATATATATCTTCAAAGTGTCTGCAGAAATAGGTTAAATTTACACTGGGACTTAATATCTCCTGATAATGTTTTTCAATTTTTTCTATTTCCTTCATGTCCCAGTCAATCATATTACCACATTGAATCTTTTACTATTAATAATCTTTTGGAGTTAATAGAACAAATACATTTAATAAATAATCATTAATTTTAATTTACTTTATATAAACTCTTCTTAATTAGTAACAACTTCAAATTGAATAAATAATATTATCAATTACTTTGTATAAATATAAGGATATTATGTCAAAATTCACTTTACATTCTGATTATAAACCTTTTGGTGACCAGCCCAAAGCAATCGAATCCCTAGTAGAACATTTTAAAAACGGAGATAAAGAGCAAACATTAGAGGGTGTAACGGGTTCCGGTAAAACTTTCACTATGGCAAATGTTATAGAACAATTAGACAAACCTACCCTTGTAATGAGCCATAACAAGACTTTAGCTTCACAGTTATATGAAGAGTTTAAGGAATTTTTCCCGGACAATGCTGTAGAATATTTCGTGAGTTACTATGATTATTATCAGCCAGAAGCTTATGTTGCACAGACCGATACCTTTATTGATAAAGAATCTGCAATCAATGAAGAAATTGACAGATTAAGACACTCAGCAACACAATCATTACTGACAAGAGACGATGTAATCGTTGTCAGCAGTGTTTCATGTATTTATGGTATCGGTTCTCCGGAAGATTATGCCGAATTTACCCTACAATTAGAGGTAGAACAGGAAATTGGTAGGGAAGAAATTCTAAGGGCATTGGTAGAAATGCAATATTCACGTAACGATGTTGAATTTGATAGAGGTCGTTTTAGGGTTCGTGGTGATGTTTTGGAAATTTTTCCCATCAACGCCAATTATGCTCTTCGTATAGAATTATGGGGGGATGAAATAGATTGTATCTATAAAATTGACCCGCTGAAAGGAGACATCATTGAAGAGATTCGTAAGGTAATCATTTTCCCTGCAAAACACTTCGTAATTGCAAGGGAAAAGCAAGATGTTGCAATTAACAATATTAGAAAGGAACTTGCAGAACGTGTTGCAACCTTTCAGGCAACGGGCAAATATGTTGAAGCCCAGAGAATTGAACAAAGAACGAATTTTGACCTGGAAATGATACAGGAAATCGGTTACTGTTCAGGTATAGAAAATTACTCCATGCATATGAACGGCAGACAATGGGGAGAAACACCATATTCCCTATTGAAATATTTCCCTGATGATTATCTCACAATCATCGATGAATCACACGTAACTGTTCCACAAATCAGGGGAATGTATGAAGGAGACAGAGCCCGTAAAGAAACATTAGTTCAATACGGCTTCAGACTTCCAAGTGCAAAAGAAAACAGGCCTTTACGTTTTGATGAATTTATGAAAGCACAAAATCAGGTTTTATATGTTTCTGCTACTCCGGCATCGTTTGAACTTGGAAGAAGTAAAAATAAGGTGGAACAGATTATCCGTCCTACAGGGCTTGTTGATCCCAAACCCATCATCAGACCTGTCAAAAATCAAGTTGATGACCTACTGGGTGAAATTAGGAAACGTGTGGAAAAAGATCAGAGGATCTTGGTGACTGCACTTACCAAAAAGATGGCAGAGGACTTGACGGACTATTACATTAAGATGAATGTCAAATGCAGATATTTACACTCCGAAATTACCACACTGGAACGTACAGAGATTATTGATGACTTACGCAGAGGAGAATTTGATTGTCTCATTGGAGTTAACTTACTCAGGGAAGGTCTTGACTTACCTGAAGTTTCACTTGTAGCCATTCTTGATGCTGACAAGGAAGGTTTCTTACGTTCACAAACCAGTCTTATACAAACCATAGGAAGGGCTGCCCGTAACGTTGACGGTGAAGTAATATTATATGCGGACAACATTACAGATTCAGTTCGCAATGCCGTTAGCATTACAGAACGAAGAAGAAAAATACAAATAACATACAATAATGACCACAATATCACACCCAGAAATGTTGTACGTAAACTTAAAGACAAAAAGATCAAAGCTAAAGTGGATGATATACAGGAAATTGACAATATCAGCTTTGAAGAAGTGGACATGATAATTGATGAACTTGAAATGGAAATGAAAGAAGCTGCACAAAACTTAGACTTTGAAAGAGCTGCTAAATTAAGAGACAGAATTAAAGAATTAAAAGAGGAATAATAATGGAAAGTAAAGAAGAAATAAGAAATATGGCTATCCAAGACAGAAAAATAATAATCAAAGGTGCTAGAGAGCATAATCTTCAAAACATTGATGTTACTCTTCCTCGGGATCAATTTATAGTAATAACGGGACTTAGTGGTTCTGGTAAGTCATCCTTAGCATTTGACACAATTTATGCAGAAGGTCAGAGAAGATATGTGGAATCATTGTCCGCTTACGCCAGACAATTTTTAGGACAAATGGAAAAGCCGGAAGTAGACTATATTGAAGGATTATCACCTGCAATATCAATTGACCAAAAAACAACAAGAGTAAATCCACGTTCAACGGTTGGAACTGTTACGGAAATATATGATTATCTTAGACTGTTATATGCAAGAATAGGAATAGCACACTGCTACAATTGTGGAAAAGAAATATCCCAACAAACACCAGGACAAATTGCAGAAGCAATCATTGATACCAACGAACATGAGAAAATTATAGTACTTGCTCCTGTAATTAAAGATAGGAAAGGCATGCATCAAAAAGTCTTTGAAACATATAAAGAAAAAGGTTTTGTAAGAGCAAGAGTGGACAGAGAAATATTATCATTAGATAACGAAATCAATCTCAACAAAAACAATAAACACACGATAGAAATTGTTGTTGACAGACTTAAAGTTGCAAATAATGAAAATTTCAGAAAAAGGTTAGTGGAAAGTGTGGAAACCGCCCTAGAAATAGGTGAAGGATTACTGACTATAGCAAACGGCGACGCTGAAAAGCCAGACCAGTATTACAGTGAAGCATTAGCCTGTCCTGACTGCGGCATCAATTTTACTGAGATAAGTCCAAGGATGTTTTCATTCAACAATCCACAGGCTGCTTGTCCTAGCTGTAATGGTATCGGCAGTACGCTTGAAGCTGATCCAAACCTTATTGTTCCCGATAAGACTTTAACACTTAAAGGGGGAGCAATAAAACCTTGGAGCAATTCCCAGGATACCGAAACCATTTATAATAAAATGATTGCGGGAGTAGCAAACCATTATGGATTCAAATTGGATGTACCTTTCCATACTCTTACAAAACAGCAGCAGGACATCATACTATACGGTAGCGGTGATGAAAAAATAACATTTAATTTTGGTAAGGGAAGAACAGCACGTACTGTTTCAAAGCCTTTTGAAGGCGTAATACCAAATATGAAAAGATTATACATTGAAACTAGCTCAAGATACCGAAGAAAAGCTGCACGTACCTATATGACCCTGAATGACTGTCCTACATGCCATGGAGATAGACTTAAACCAGAGATGTTAGCAGTTACAGTGGGGGACATTAACATTGCTGATTTAACCAAACTGTCATTAGACAAAACAAGTGAATTCTTTAAAAACCTTGAACTAACAGAAAGACAGGAATTTATTGGTAAAGAAATATTAAAGGAAATTAGGGAAAGATTAGAATTCCTGAATGATGTTGGTTTGAATTATTTAACACTGGCCCGTTCATCAGGTACATTATCCGGTGGAGAAGCACAGCGTATTCGCCTTGCTACACAGATTGGAAGTAGACTTGTAGGCGTATTATACGTTTTAGATGAACCAAGTATTGGTTTACATCAAAGGGATAACATGAAACTTATTGAGACCCTCAAACATTTGCGTGATATCGGTAACACATTAATTGTTGTTGAACACGATGAAGAAACAATTCTTGAAGCAGATCATGTTGTTGATATTGGTCCTGGGGCGGGTGAACATGGAGGTATGCTGACAGCAGAAGGTACACCTGATGATATTAAAAATAATCCTGAATCACTTACCGGCCAATATTTATCAGGAAAAAAAGAAATTCCTGTTCCAAAAAGCAGAAAAAAAGGTAACGGAAAATTTATAACTGTAACAGGCGCTAGTGAAAATAACTTAAAGAACATCGATGTTAAATTCCCTCTGGGTAAATTTATCTGCGTTACAGGAGTCTCAGGTTCAGGTAAAAGTACATTAGTCAATGAAATATTATATCATGGAATCGATGAGGAACTGACCCACAAACATAAACATAAAGT
>CADBRM010000101.1 GCA_902797085.1 uncultured Methanobacteriaceae archaeon | reverse complement strand
TATTTTTTTCTTGAATATTGAAATTCCTTTTCCTTAAGACCTTCATGACGGTATATGTTGATGATTAAGGGGTTTCATGTAATCAAATTGATTTTTCCTCTATAAAAATTATTTCATGCAAAGTCTCAATTAAGTATATTAACTGTAATTATCCATATTATTATTATAAAATATAGGAGAATAATAATGTTAGATAAAAAGATGGAACAAGCATTAAACGATCAACTAAACGCAGAAATGCAGTCAGGATACCTATACCTATCCATGGCAACATACTTTGAAGACAACGACTTACCTGGATTTGGAAACTCATTGAGGGTACATGCTGAAGAAGAATTGGAACACGCTATGAAATTCTATGATTACATCCTTAGAAAAGGGGGAAGCGTAGTATTACAAGCAATTGAAGAACCAAAAAGAGAATGGAAGGATACCGTAGAAGTATATGAGGAAATTCAAGCACATGAAGAATTAGTAACATCCTTAATTCATGAACTGGTAGATTTAAGTATAGAACTAAAAGATCACTCCACAAATCAATTCTTACTCTGGTTTGTAGAAGAACAAGTTGAAGAAGAGGAACTGGCTGCAGAAGACCTTAGAAAAGTTAAAATGGCAGTAGATTCACCACAACTCTTGTACTTACTTGACAAAGAGTATGGAGAATTTACTGGAGAAGAGGAAGAGGAATAATTATTATTTCCTTCCCTTATTATTTTTAAGCATCCTATGGAATAATTTTTGTAACGTCATCTCTTGTACAAGCAAGTTTACCTAAGGTAATCATTGCTAAAATGGATGGTTCGGTATGTTTATTCCACGGATATCTATTTTTTATTTAATTACATTATCCCTTTTCAACAAATTTTTCGCATATTTTCTTTCTATTTACTGCCTGATTTAAATTCAATTAATACATAATTACCGTTATATGATTGCATAACACAATCTGCTTCTAAACAGCAATTATCAGATAATAATATATATTTTTTCACATGATGGTTGGGAACATATTTTTAAATCACGTATACACGGATTTCAAGATAATCAGTAATATCAAGAATCCTCTTTTTCTCTTGACCGTTTTTTGTGAAATGTCTTGAAACTATATGTGGTTGAAGGGTTTTTAGGGTGATTTTTTCAGAAATTTTGATATATTGGACAGGATAATGTTTCTAAGAACAATTGCTCTGGAATCAAATTTTTTCTTCATGCAGGTGTCAATGCATTATTTTACTCTTTCCTTAGGAAAGTATTTATATTATTGTTTATATATATCAAGAATGATTATGATAAGTGCATATATGGAGAGATGATTATGCAATTGACAGACAAGGCAAAAGACAATAGGGATAAAGTTCTACCGTACTATGAGTCAGAACTGAATGAAACAGACCCTGAATTCATGGAACTGTTTAATAATTTCCTTTTTGATGAAGTACAACAAAACACGTTACTGCCTGAAAGAAGTAGAATGATGATTACATTGGCAACATTAATAGCAAATCAGTCACTGAAACAATATGAAATAGCTTTGGAAGCAGCAATTAATCTTGGTATAAGACCCGTGGAAATAAAGGAAGTCCTGTATCAATCAGTTGCTTACGTGGGATTTGCAAAAGCCTATGACTTTTTAGACATTACTAACCAGGTATTTGATGAAAAGGGTATTGACGTGCCATTACCGGGACAATCCACAACCAGCAGAGAAAACAGAATAGAACGTGGATATGAGATACAGATTAAATATTTTGGAAAAGAAATGATTGAACAGATGAATGAATCAACGCCAAATGATCAAAAACACTTCAACACATTCCTACAAGGTTACTGCTTTGGAGACTTTTACACAAGAACAGGATTGGATGACCGGGACAGGGAACTAGTTACCTTTGCCATATTGGCATCATTGGGTGGATGTGAAAACCAGCTGAGAGGCCATACGGCAGGAAATCTTTCAGTAGGAAACAGTAGAGAAACATTAATTGATGCAGTAACAATTTTAATGCCTTTTATAGGCTTTCCGAGAACGTTAAATGCATTGTCAATAATAAATGAAATATGCAGATAGGGAGATGATTATCATGACAAAAAGTTTAGTAATATATTATTCAAGAGCAGGACAAAACTATGTTAACGGAGATATTGTGGACTTGCCGGTAGGAAATACAGAAATAGTGGTAAACTACATTAAAGAATTTACAGGTGCAGATACCTTCAAAGTAGAAACTGTCGAAGATTATCCAATAGATTATATGGAAACAACTGAAGTGGCTAAAGAGGAGTTAAACAATAACGCCAGACCGGAACTTAAGGAAGAACTAACTGATATCTCTGAATACGATATTGTATACATAGCATCACCGAACTGGTGGGGAACATTGCCAATGGCATTATTCACCCAACTGGAAAAGCTGGACTTCACAGGAAAGATTGTGAAAACGGTTGTAACACATGAAGGATCAGGACTGGGAAGTACAATGGGAGATGTAAAGAAACTATGTCAGGGTGCTGAAATTAAGAAAGGTTTGGCTATACATGGAGCTGAAGCAAAGAATAGTAAAAGCAATGTTGAAAGATGGGTGGAATAGGGTGTTCTGATGGTTAAGGAAGTAATATTCGGTATAGGTGAAGAAAATCCTTATGGGGAGTTCTTCAGTGGAAAAAGTTATCTGAACATGCTAACAACTGAGTCCGTTGTAATAGCTAATGTTACATTCGAAGCCGGATGTAGAAACAATTGGCATATACACCATGCACAGGAGGGTGGAGGACAAATATTGCTGGCAACTGACGGAGAAGGCTGGTATCAGGAAGAAGGAAAGCCTGCACAAAAGCTTACCCCGGGAAGTGTAGTGGAAATCCCGGCCGGAGTAAAACACTGGCATGGAGCAACAAAAGACAGTCAGTTTACTCACATAGCAGTTGAAGTGCCGGCGATAAATGCTTCAAATGAATGGTTGGAACCAGTCAGCGATGAAGAATACGATGAACTGGAATAATTCAATTTATTCTCATCAAATCCTGTTTTTGTATCAACCAAATTGTTCTGTAATGCCAATAAGTTAATTATACTTATCCAAGGAGTAATACTCTTTATCTTACTTTTTTTTTACAAATTCAACTTCGGTGGTTATTGCTATTAAATCATTATTGATTAAAAAAAGATCTACCTCCTTAATTTTGTCATAAAATATTGATATACGTTAAATTGCAGTGTACTTTTTTTTGGAATTTTCTTTCTTAACCAATCAATCCCTTTTTTGGAAATTGTTAATCCAAAAATATACAAACATTCAAGAATAAATTTCTACTTATATGGGTCGAGTAAAAATAGACGGATAGCATCAGATAATAAGTTATCCTTCAATTGTTGAATATATTATTCATACCTTTATGACATATCATTAAACTAACGGGGAAAAAATTTCATGATTCGGGAAGTTAATTGTAATTGCAATGGAAAAAACATTTATGGCCTGTTATACTCTCCGGATGAGATTGAATATAAATTACCTGCTGTAATATTATGTCATGGATTATATGCTAATCATTCATGGCTAACTTACTATGCAGAAGAATTAGTTAAAGAGAATATTATTTCTTATGTATTTGATTTCTGTGGTTGCATGGAGTCCAAAAGTGATGGAGACTTTATTTCATCCTCCGTTCTGACGGAAAAGGAAAATCTAAGCAGTGTAATCGACATGGTCTCTCATCTGGATATTGTTGATAAAAGGCAAATATATCTGCTTGGCCATAGTCAGGGAGGCCTGGTGGCAGCAATGAGCAGTATCGATGACAACATCAGCGGATTATTCCTGTTGTCACCGGCATTTAATGTTCCTCACGAGATGGGTATGACAATTCCGCCAGAAGAGGGGAGCTGATTAAAATATTGCCGGGTTTAATTGGAAGAAAATATATTCTTGATGCAAGAAAGATTGAAATAGATGAAATCATTAGTGGATTTGGTGGTAGGGTAGTGATTTTCCATGGAAGTGATGACAATGCAGTACCTCTTGCTTTTTCAATAAATGCTTCAAAAATCTATAAAAACGCTGAATTAATAATAATTCCTGATGAAAAACATAATCTTTCAATCAAAGGTAAACAGACAGTATTGAACAAAATAATAAATGAAATAAAAGGGTGAAAAAAATGAAAAGGGATTTGGAATATGATTTAAATGGACAGTGCATCAGGGGAAAACTGTACTTGCCTGAAAAAGATGAAAAACAGGCAATTGTAATATTATCACACGGATTGTCATTGGACTATACTCTGATGTTACCATATGCAGAAAAACTTTATAAAAAGGGAATAGCATCATTTGCATATGACTTTAGGGGTGGAGGATATGAATGTCACAGCGATGGAGAAATATCTGACATGACAATACATACAGAAATTGAGGATCTGAACTTTGTCATAGACTCCGTCAAAAAGGAAGAGTTTGCAAGTGAAAAAAACATTTACCTGGCAGGTCACAGTCAGGGAGGATTGGTGTCAAGTCTGGTTGCACCGACACGTGATGATGTCATGGCACTATTCCTGTTTGCACCGGCATATGAAATACCGGATGACATAAGGCAGAAGGATAACAGAAGCCAAATGAACGTATTGAACCTCATGCCGGAACATCTTGGAGAAAAATACATAGATTCGGTAAATAAAATAAATCTGTATGATGACATAATAGGATACGAGGGCGAAGTATACATATTCCATGGAATGGAAGACAAGAGAGTTCCGATAGAATATTCGGTACAGGCGGACAAGCTATATAAAAACTCGATATTATATGCATATGAAGATGGGGAACACAGGTTCACCGATGAAATAAAAGATGATGTTGTAGAAATAATAAGCCAAAAGATACGATAAATTCCGGATGAAATTATTTATCTGTTTCAATATCTTTTTTACTTTGTTGTTACATAAATATATAATAGTTTATTGAAGAAAGTGGAGAAGTTATATATGGTAAATCCTAATAAGAAAGTTAAAAGGCCTAATGGTTTAGGTAATGTTTATAATTATACTACCGATGATGAGGGTAATGTTTTTGCTCTTCCCATTGAGAAGCTGATTAAAGAGAATTACATCTATTTGTACAGGGCTGTTAAGGAAGAGGGCTATTATATAGCACCTAATGATTCATGTTTTTTCTATAAGGATATTGTTTATGACAATGAGGTAGTAGGCTTTACTACTTTTAAGAATACCAATATCAATAAGGATGCTCTTGTCATGCAGTATTTCTATGTTTTACCCGAATACAGGGATAAGGTTTTTTTAACCGAAGAGATAGATGAGGCATCAGTACTTTTTGAATCCAGCATAATGATTGAATATCCTACAAGGGACATGGTACAAGCATTACTCAAACATAGATTGGGTCGTGTTTTTGATGAGAGAATTTTAATTTCAAGAATACCTTTCATTGTACCGATGTTTTCCTTAGATGATGTACAGAAAGGCGTTGTACGTGAGCAGTTCGATACGACAGATTATAAGTGCTACAACAAAATGTCACTGGTATACGATATGGACTTATGTGCAGTAGTGGGATTAGCATCAACAGATGAGGATAGCTTATATGATGAAAACAATGTTGATGAGGAACAGATTAACAATTACAATGTCATCAGCCTTCCGTTAAAAGAGGATAATGAAAAATATGGCTGTATCGAGAAAAGGGCAAACGATCCTAAATTAAACGATGGAACCTACTTCAAATACGTTCGTAAGTTAATGGATGATAATGAAGATATCATACAAAACTGGCTCTCCCTCATATAAGGTAACTGATTGGTTACTTTAAATTTATACTTTTTTTTTACTTATATTCAAATAACAATTATAATTGGTAATGCAAATGGAAAAAATAGATTACTTGATAGATTATCTGCTAAGTGAAAATCAGGGAATTGAAATTCAACAGGAACCGAAGAATCTGTATGAAAAATTCAACTTATATCGCAGTTTATCTAATATTAGACCAGCAAAGGAAATAGATGAAGAATATATTATCAGGGAGAACAACTTTTTACGGGAATTCATCACGGAAAATAAGAAGATAACTTCTGTTGGGGATATAGAAACTATTTCAACTTCACATCCAGCGAGTAGCCTGAAAAATGGTGATAAGATATCATTATGGCAGGGCGATATTACCTCATTGAAAATAGGGGCAATAGTAAATGCGGCAAATTCACGGGGACTGGGATGCTTTGTTCCCTGCCATAACTGTATTGACAACCAAATCAACACCTATGCTGGAGTACAGCTAAGGTTGGAATGCGATAAGTACATGAAAACAATTAACTACAACCTGCCGACTGGAGAAGCTTTCACTACAGGGGGATATAACTTGCCTGCAGAACACGTAATACACACTGTCGGACCGATTATCTCAAATGAGGTTAGCGAGGGGAAAAAACGGCAGTTGGCAAAGTGTTATGTAAATGTATTGAAACAGGCACAGGAAAATAATATAAAAACAGTGGCATTTTGTTGTATATCCACCGGAGAATTCAGATTCCCCAAGGATTTGGCCTGTCAAACAGCATTAAAAACTGTGGATGATTATATTAGTAGAAACAGAGATTTCTTTGAAAAAATAATATTTAACGTATATGGAAATGAGGATGTGGATATATATGAAAAATTTATCTGAACGAATAAAGGAAATCCGGGAAGCAATAAAAGATGCCGAATACATAATAATAGGTGCAGGTGCAGGGTTATCAACAGCGGCAGGACTGGAATATGGTGGGCAACGTTTTATAGATAACTTCTCCGATTATATCAGTAAATATCAGATGACTGACATGTACACGGCAGGTTTCTATCCCTTTGAAACATTGGAGGAAAAATGGGGGTACTGGTCAAAACACATTTATATCAATGACGTGGGGGCAGAAGGAACTAGGTTATATGAAAAATTGCATGAACTGGTAAAGGACAAGCAATACTTCGTCATAACAACAAATGTTGACAACCAATTCACGAAATCCGGATTTCCCTCCAATAAGGTCTATGCAACTCAGGGAAGCTACAATTATTTTCAATGTAGTAAGGCATGCCATGACAGTCTCTATAAGAATACGGGGATTATTAAAGAGATGGTGGATAATATTGATGAAGAACTTAAAATACCGGGTGATATGGTTCCATACTGTCCAAAATGTGGGGAGCCGTTAGACACTAACCTTCGCAAAGACAGTTACTTTGTCGAGGACGTCTACTGGCATAAACAGAAGGAAGCTTATCAAAAATTTTTAAACGAGGCAAAAAATCATAAGACGGTGCTGCTTGAATTTGGGGTGGGTTTCAACACTCCTGCAATCATCAGATTCCCGTTCGAGTCCATGACAGAAAAAATGCCTGAATGGACACTGGTAAGGTTCAATCTGGAATATCTGCAGGTAGCCGTAAAAGTCAATGGAAACTGGAAACTGGTGCCATTTGATTTGCTTGGAAATTATTCATTACCGAATGACTTTAACAAAAGGTACATACCGGTATCTGAGGATATAGAAACAGTGGTGGATGAACTGCTCAAATAAGTTCCACCTTTTTGTTCAGTGATAAGTGATACTTGGGCAGTAATGCTATGTGATTTAGAATACTTATCTTTCTTCTACGGATATGACTCCCGGTTAGATAATAAACAGACGTGGAATTTTCATGATTGGAACTGCGGTTTATCAACAGTCGGGTATTGTTTTGACTGTTTGTGCGTATACCGCTAATGATTCTGATTAGGAATTTTCTGGTATCAAGTCATGTCTGGCTGAAGTCGGATGAATATGAAGAAGTATTGCAAATGCATTGGTTCTATATATATGCTGAAGAAAAACTTTTTGGTTTTGATTTGATTGTTGATTTTAATTCAAACTGCGACCAAATAAAAGAGGAGATACTTGAAAAACTTAATGAAAAATACCTTTATACTCATTTTTATTATTGTGGATGATTAGGATATAAGTGATTAATCATCCATCACTTACTGATATATTGGATGTGGTATTTTTGTTTATATCGTTTTTTATAATATGATATCCATTTTCAGGCGATTTATAGACAATTTGTACGTAATCTTTTTATTATATGAAATAGTAATTAATATTAAATAATGAAATGGAGATTGATATTTATGACAATTTATGATTATAAAGTTAAGGATACTGAAGGAAACTGCGTTTCTCTGAGTGACTTTGAGGGGAAGGTTTTGTTGATTGTTAATTCCGCTACTGAGTGTGGTTTTACTCCCCAGTATAATGAGTTGACTGAAATTTTTAATGAGTTTAAGGATGACGGTTTTGTTATCCTGGATTTCCCTTGTAATCAGTTTGGTGGTCAGGCTCCCGGTACCGGTGAGGAGATTAAGCAGGCTTGTCGGTTGAAGTTTCTGGTTGAGTATCCGATTTTTGAGAAGATTGATGTCAATGGTGAAAATGAGCATCCCCTTTACAAATACCTCAAGTCCGAAAAAACTTTTGAAGGTTTTGACGCTGAACATCCATTGACCGAGGTAATTACCGGTGTTGTAAGTCAAATTGATGATGACTTCGAAAATAACAGTGATATTAAATGGAATTTTACTAAGTTCCTGGTTGACCGTGAGGGTAATGTTGTTTCAAGATTTGAACCAACTAAGGATTTGAATGTTGTTAAAGAAGAAATTAAAGAGTTATTATAATGAAATTTGCTATACGTTACTATTCTAAATCGGGCAATACAGAAAAATTGGCATTGGCCTTATCGGAGTATTTGGATGTTCCTGCTTATGATATTTCTCATGAGTTAACAGAGGATGTTGATGTACTGTTCTTTGGAAGCGGGGTTTATGGCTGTGCTTTGGATCCGGCTGTGATATCTTTTATAGGTAACATTGATGTGAATGTGGGTGAGTTTGTTAATTTCTCTACTGCCGGTATGATGCAATCCAATTATGAACTTATTGGTGATGTAATCGGAAATACGGGCATTAATTTGTCTAGTAGTGAATTCCATTGTCCGGGTTCCTTTGTTGGGCTTAATGCGGATAGGCCTAATGATGAGGACGTTGCTGATTTTATTTGTTTTGTAAAGGATTTTTTATCCTAATTTTTTTTTAAGAGTTTTTAAATTCAATACTTTTATATTCTATTAAAAACATAACATTGTTATAGGTAAAATTAACAATGTTATATTATTATATGTTGTAAAGCCACAAATTTTTTTCAAAAAATAACAAATTAACTTTAAACAAATGATTTAACTATTTAATGCTTTGAAACAAATGCTTTAAGTATATAAAAAAACTTAAATATTAATAATATAGGATAATGGTTTTAAATCAACAAAAATTATTTAATAAAGAAAGGAGGTGATAATGTGTGTGAACTTTTCGGTGTAAGCTCAAAAAGATGCGTTCTAATAAATAACTACCTGAACGAATTCTACAGTCATAGTGAAGAACATCCACATGGGTGGGGATTGGCAATAATGCAGGAAAACCAGTCAATCATTGAAAAGCAACCAAAAAAAGCATCAGAAAGCGAGGAACTACAAAATATTCTATCAAAGCCAATAATCGTTGAACATGCATTTGCTCATATTAGACTGGCAACAATGGGATATACCGATTCATTCAATTGTCATCCCTTTTCAAGGATAGATAATGCAGGAAGAACATGGACTCTGGTACATAATGGAACCATATTCAAATATGAAGCATTAAATCAATACATTACCTCTCAAATAGGAGAAACAGACTCAGAAAGGATACTTTTATATATCATTGACCAAATAAATGATTTACAGGATGAACTTGAAAGGTCATTGAATCCTGAGGAATGCTTTCAACTGTTAGAGGAGATAATTACTGAATTGGCCGAAGGAAATAAACTCAATGTAATGATATTTAATGGAGAATTCATGTACATACATGCAAACTACAAAAATTCATTATACTACTTAGAAAAAGATGATACAATATTTGTTTCCACAAGACCATTAAGTACTGAAGAATGGAATGAATTTCCAATAAATAAGTTGATAGGAATAAAAAATAGTGAAGTGATTTACAGAGGTAGAACACATAATTATGAGTATATTATTACTGAAGAGCATTTTAACTTCATATTGGACCATGTTAGTCCGGACTTAAAAGCTAATTTGTTAAATAATTTTGGGGATTTAAATTATGCAAAGGAGTACCAACTTAACAATCAATGAGGAAATTGTAAGAGAGAGATTATATGAGAGATTTATAGAGCCAACAACAAAAGGATACAAAGACTTCATTGGAATAGAAATTGAAATACCAATATTGAACCTGGACAAAACTGCAGTAAACTTTATGATAGTACATCAGGTAACTGAAGAATTTCTATCGGAGTTTACACAGTTCAAGCGCAATGTAATAGACCATAACGGACATGTCTGTTCATTGATAGATAATGATACTGGAGACATAGTCTCCTATGACTGCTCTTATAACAATCTGGAATTCTCTTTGGGGAAGGAAACAAGTTTGAACAACGTTTATGAACGTTTCAGGAAGTATTACACTTTCTTTAAAGAACATTTTGAAAAAGAAAATCATACATTGACGGGCATTGGAATAAATCCGTACAGAGTATACAATAAGCATGTACCAATACCAAATGAACGTTATCAGATGTTATATCATCATTTGTGTTCATATTCCAGATATGCAAAGTTACCAAAATATTTCCATGACCATCCGGAATATGGAATGTTTTCTAGTGCATCGCAGGTACAGCTGGATGTTGAAAAGAAGGATCTTATACGTACCATAAATGTATTCTCCAGATTGGAGCCACTGAAGGCTGTACTGTTTTCCAATTCAGTATTGCTTGGAGAAAATGAGGATCTGTTGTGTTGCAGGGACATGTTCTGGCAGGACAGTACCCACGGAATAAATCCACACAACATTGGAATGTATGATACGGAACTGGAAAGCATCGAGGATTTGCTGAAGTATATCAGGTCACTGAATATTTACTGTACAATGAGAGATGGATACTACATTAATTTTCCAACGACAAACATCATCAGATACTTCAAGAACAAGACGATGAAAGGAGAATTTTGTGATAAGGGAAAATATGAAACAGTTGAATTCACTCCTGAATTGGATGACATAGAATATTTAAGGTCATTCAAGTTCCTTGACTTGACGTATCGTGGAACAATAGAGTATAGAAGTGCCTGCACCCAGCCAATACGTGATGTAATGTCCGTAGGTGCATTCCAGTTGGGATTGAAGCATAACCTGGATAAACTGGAACAATTGTTGTACAATGATAAGGTAATTTATCATCAGGGCTATAATGCCACAGAGCTACGTAAACTACTGCTTAAACGTGAACTACCAAGTTTTGTTGATGAAGATAAGTTGTATGCGCTGATTGGTGAAGTGCTGGACTTGTCACGTGAAGGATTGATAAAACGGGGCTTTGGTGAGGAAAAATACTTGGATTGTCTCTATGAAAGAGTGGAAAATCATACGAACCCTGCACGTAGAATGCTTGAGGAACTTGAAAATGGTGTGAAAATAGAAGAAATCATCAGGGAATATGGTGAGTTATAACCCCCAACACCCAACTTTTTTTTTTAATTATGGCTTTGTAGAAAGCATATCCGAATTATAAAATTCATAATGGTGTTTGGAAATATTTATATTTAATCAATACGAAGTGTTATTCTTGTAAAAAGTATTAGTTTAATGATTGAATCACTAACATGCCCTCTTTGTATTGCCTAATTTAATTACAAAAGCCATGAAATAAAATTACTATTGCTTGCCGATGGCAATTAGACGGAATCGTATGCATGCACTTCTTTTTTAATGGGATTAAGGAGTATTGGTGTTGCTGGAATCTGGGATGGCGTTGGAATAAACTGTTCCTCTGTATAAAGACCTATTTTGGTAATATTCATACTTCACCCAAACAAAGTATTTCCACATAGCATTTAGTTAACTATATTTTTTTTTGATAACATAATAATAATTAACAAATTTTGTTGATTAACATGAAATTCCTTAACTACAACATATCGGATGACAGGTGGGAGAATATAGTACAATTGAAGAACGTGTTCTTAATTCTTTTAATTATTCTGGATTTGTTCTTCATACTGATTATTGCACTGAATAATGTTTCATATGACCTTTTGAACTGCATTGCACTTTTTGACTTGGGATTATGTATACTGCTCTTTATTCAATTGTGTAATGATTATAAAAATTATGACGGAACAGTCATATCTTTCCTGAAGGAACATACCATAGATATTATGGCAGTCATACCTTTCAATTTTATATTTCTAAGATACTTGGCCGTATTCAGATTTGCCAGATTAATACAGGTTCTGCAGATATTCAAGGTATTATACATATCTGATGTGGCTAAAGGTTCATTCAAGTACTTTATACATAATAGATTGCTGAAGGTTCTGGTTATAATACTGTTCATGTACCTGCTTTTTTCATCGGTGACGTTATCGGAGATTGATCCTTCATTTGCATCTGTATTTGATGCTTTCTGGTTTAATATGGTTACGATTTCCAGTGTGGGCTATGGTGATTTAACGCCGTTAACGGATTCCGGGAAAATCATTTCCATAGTCAGCATAATTATTGGGCTGGTCTTTGTGAGCATATTCACTGCTGCAATGTCTGCCGTATATATGGAAAAACCTGAAGAGGAAACCAGAACTGCCGTTAAGAAATCCATAGAAAAATATGTGGATCATTCAAAAAAGGAGAGAGACATGTTAAACAAGCGTATTGTTGAATTGGAGAAGAATAATAAACAACTGAATGAAAAATTGGACAGGGTATTGGAATTGTTGGATGAGGAGGATGAATGATGAAACCGGAAGAAGTAAAACGTATGGAAGAGGAAGAGGATGAAGAATTTGTCGGATTAAATGTTGACACTAACCTGCTTGAAATTGTTCAGGTTTTATTTAAGACTGAGCCTGAGGTGGAAGTTTTCTATGATGGTTTTCTTGAAAGAATCAATTTGGATAAGAAGTTGCGTAAGCATACTGATGACAGAAAACGCATGAATTCAGCATTCCTGGATGAACTACTCAAGTATCATGATCTTGACACGATCAATGACGCTTTGAATGGCCTTGCTGGTGATGATGAACTTGTTAGTATGGAGGAGGAAAAGGATGTCAATAAGGTTCTCCGCAAAACCTTTAAGAATAAGATGGAATTCAGGATGTTCATGACATATATCAGTCAGTTCATGATGGAAGATAAGGATACTCCTGTTGAAGCTGCCGCCAAAAGTATGAAACGTTTGGGTAAGTCCGATGCAGATATACTTAAGATAACCAGTGTCATTGATAAAATCTTCTGATTCCCATTACTTTTTTTCAGACTTTTTTTACAGTTAATATATTAAATGTTTGTTTATAATTCTTTAAATAGATTAAAACATCATAAAATTACTTATTTTTCTCTATAATAGACTATATATACTATAAATAGTATATATTTATTTATATTTAGTTAAATTATTATAAAAGTATTAAAAAAACTTTTAAAAATGAAAAGTGATTTTATGATCAATGAACTATTAAATACAATGGCTAATCATAATAATTTCATGGAAGAAAATAGGGACGAATTAAAAAATATTTCACAATTTAATGAATGCGAGTATGTTTTCATTGATGATTTAAATAACGAAAAGGTACGGGAAAATATCTTTGAAAACAAAACATTATTAAGTTTTGATGAAGATGAACTGATAATGCTGGAATCAGAGGACTTTAAAGCCGATAATAATAATCACACAAAACTGAATTATTCTCAACAAGCCGATTTAGCAATAATTACCAAGGAACATAATATTAATCTGGTGGAAGATATAGTGGATGAGGATACAATAGTAACCAAATATTTGGGAAACGATGTGATATACATGGAAGACAGTAGAAATGAACTTTCGCTTATAGTCACCGAATGCGAAAAACTGATTTTGGAAGGAAAGGGAGTAAATACAAAATTAACCTATTACGATAGGGGAAGTCTGAAAAAATATAATATATATAAATAATAAAAATATCTCTAGATAAAATGATTTCAAATATGAACTACATTACTGCTGTAGCTATTGGTCTGTTTGTCAGTAGTTTAGTACTTCTAATAGGTAGATTGATCGGTTTGCCAATAACGGGTTTGCTGTTGGCAATAATATTGTCAGCTTTATTGACATCATTATTATATGATCCTTCATCAAAGAAAAGAAACGATCATACAACATTAAGGGGAACTGCAACTAGTGTTATTTTCACTTTATTGTTTGCAATAATGCTGACGATATATTACATTCCAAAGTTAGGAAACCTTTTCTCTACTGCAGACATATCCCTATCGGTAGCAGTAGGTATTATACTAGTAATAGCACTGTTTGGTGGAATAATAATTGGTGCAATAAGCGGTAGCATAGGTTCAACATTCAGGGACCTTTACACGGTATTTGTATCAGAAAAATCAAATAAATAAACTCTTTTTTTCTTACATTTTTTTTATCAAAATTTTTTTTTATATCCCTTTTTGATATTGTTAATTCTGAAATAATATAAATATTACAATCTACAAAATAATTATGTAAAAAGGTTTTTTTTAGGGATTTGAATGAATACTTATAAACTAAATAAGCTGAAACCGAACGAACTTAAAACGATTGGTCACTATACAGGGTATGTTTGTTTACTAATGTCTGTATTGATGATTGTACCGATTATATGTGGAATAATTTATCATGATCCTGAACGTTTTGTAAACTCATTCATGATATCTGCAGTCATCACATTCATATCGGGTATTATATTAGTATCATTATTCAAGAGAAAGCAAATATCAAACTTATCCCTAAAAGGATCACTAATTTTCGTGCTGGGAATATGGGGAATAATATCAATATATTCAGGACTCCCATATCTGATTTCCGGAGAATTGGGAGCTTTTGATTCGTTCTTCGAGGCAATGAGCGGTATTACAACCACGGGATTTTCATTAATACCTTATGATACACACCCTTACTCAGTGGCAATGTGGAAGGCATTGACACAATGGTTTGGTGGATTGGGAATAATAGTACTGCTGCTTGTAATAGTACCGTCATCTGTGAGCTTGAAAAGGCTTTTCTTTGCAGAAGGCAGAACCGAGCAGATGACACCAAATGTAAAGCATACAACGATGATATTTTTAAAATTATACCTTATCATAACTGCATTTGGAGTGATATTGTACCTGTTATTGGGTCTTAGTCTTTATGAAGCGGTATGTTTCACTTTCACGGCATTTGCAACGGGAGGATATTCAATATACTCCTCGGACGTACACATATTTGATTCAATACCGATACAAATTGTGACGATGTTTCTGATGATTCTGGGCAGTACAAACTTTGTTATACATTACAGAGTGCTGAAGGGAAACACCAAGAACCTTCTGAAGGATGTTGAATTAAGGGCTATGCTAATTATAGTTACAATAGCAACCGCACTGATTATGTTATCTTTATACACACAGGGATGTTATGACCATAATGTTGTGGAAATATTCAGACATTCAATATTCCAGGTAGTCTCGGTAATGAGCTCCACAGGATTCGTATCACAGGACATTTCCTGCTGGCCACAGTTCAGCTTCTTCCTGCTGATATTGTTGACCTTCGTCGGGGGTTCAATATGTTCAACCAGTGGAGGAATAAAGCTTTACAACATAGTCATATTATTCAAGTCAATATGGTGGGAAGTAGAGGAAATGATGCTTCCGAAAAATGCCATTAAACCTAAAAGAATCAATCACGACAAAAAAACGAGGGAGATATCCAGTAAGACAATAAAGACGATACTTATTTTTGTCGTTTCATATATCCTGATATACTTGGGAAGTACCTTTGTAATATTGTTCTACTGCAATGACTTTGCACTGGCAAGTACGGTTGCGGCATTATCCATAGGAAATACGGGAATAGATGTGGGATATATATCCGCCAGCATGCCGTTTATCGTAAAACTGGTTCTGATAATAGACTTCTGGGTAGGAAGGATTAGTGTATGGCCACTATTTTTAGGGGTATTGTACATGATAAACAGGGCAGAAGATAGAGTTAAAACATTTATGGACGATTAACCTCCAAAAAAATAGCATATGCCCTATGCTAACAACTATTTTTTTTAATGTTTTTATCAGAATTGGATTGTGAAATTAATCAATAAAAAAAGTATAATAAAAAAAAGATTAGGTAGAAGTCTTATACTTCTACATCAATAATGTTATCATCGGTTATAGGATAGTTCTTGTTTGTTGCACTGTCTAAACCAATCAGCATCGTACTACCGTTGTGGAAGATGGATGTTAGTGATGGTGTAATTACTCCCGTTAATCCTAATCCCATGAAGAGAGTATTGAATACAAGGATGAGTTTGTAGTTTCTGTGTATCAGGTCAAGCATCTGTTGACTCAATATTCTTACATTAATAAGGTCATATAATGCTGGCCTTAGTAAGGTAATATCTGCCACTTCTCTTGCAAGGTCTGATGAATCTTTCATTGCAACGGACACGTCGGCGGCTGATAATGCCGGAGAATCGTTGATACCGTCTCCAACCATGATAACTTTCTTACCTGATGTTTTTATTTCTTCTACAATGGAAGCCTTGTCTTCAGGTAATACCTGTGATTTGTAATGGTCGATACCAAGTAACTCAGCAGTCGTATGGGCTGCATTTTCTGAGTCACCGGTGAGCATTATGATATCCTTGATGCCTAACTCTTTAAGCTTACTGAGAACTTCTTTAGCTTCTTCTCTTGGAGGATCATTAATGCAAATGATACCTTCTAGGTTACCATCAATTGCGAAGTAAATAACTGAATATTTATCTGCATTTTCATTGACGATTTTTTCTTTTTCACTGGTAATTTCCACTCCTTCGTCTTCTATTACGAAGTGTCTACTACCGAGTACTGTACGTTTACCGAATAGTGTTGTAGCTATTCCATGAGCCACCACATATTCCACTTCAGAGTGTAACTCTTCACCGTGTTCCAGTCCTTTCTCTTTAGCCTTGTCTACAATGGCTGTTGCCACACTGTGTGGGAAGTGTTCTTCAAGACATGCTGCCTGACGTAGTAGTTCATCATCTGAGAGCACTCCAAGTGATACAACCTTGGCTACGTTAGGTTTGGATTTTGTGAGGGTTCCTGTTTTATCAAATATTATCGTATCCGATGTAGCAAATGCTTCTAAGTATCTTCCACCTTTTACTACAATTTGTCTTTCTGATGCTTCACGCATTGCTGAGATAATTGAGATTGGTGTTGCAAGTTTGATTGCACATGAGTAATCTACGGTTAGTGCTGCAATTGCTTTAATTGTACTGCCCGTAATTAGGTAGGTCAGTCCTGTTACTGCAAAGTTCCATGGTACAATTGAGTCAGCCAATTTTTCTGCTTTACTTTGTATACCTGCTTTTGCCTTATCAGAACTTTCAATCAGATCGATGATTTGGTTGATTCTTGTTTTTTCGTTTATTGCATCGACATTAATTACTATATTTCCGTCTTCTACTATTGTACCGGCATATACCTTTGTACCTTCACTTTTATGTACTGCTAATGATTCTCCAGTCATTGTTGCTTCATTAATAGCAGCTTCACCGGATACTATTGTTCCGTCTGCAGGAATAATGGTACCGGTTCTTACAACTACTTTGTTGCCTTCTCTAAGGTCAGTGAATGGAATCTGGACTTGTTGTCCTTCTTCTGTTTCAATCCATACCTTGTTAATGTTTAACATTAAACTTTTCTCGAGTGAATGTTTTGTTTTTTCTATTGTGTATTCTTCAAGTATTTCTGATAATCCTAAGAGGAATACTATGGATCCTGCCGGACCAATCATTCCCTGACTGAGCGTTACAAATATACTTGTTGCATCAAGCAGGTCAACATCTAATCTCAAGTGCATAAGACTGTCCGCACCTAGTGCCAGGTAAGGTAGTCCTTCATAAACTATTTTTACCAGGTGTAGTGGTAATGGTAAGAATAGTTTACAGAAGAATCTTGTTGCAACTTTTTTGATAATTTTGTTAATATATCTGCTATCCGTTTCACGAGAAAGTTCTTCCTGTGTTGGTTCTACTTCTACTAGATCTGATTTTTTTATGTTTGCAAGGTATTTTAATACCTGTATTCTTTTACAGACGTATTCGAGGTAGATACTACCATTGACTGATGAAACTTTAACAGCTTTGATACCTTTTTTGCCAGTTAATAATCTGGCAATACCATATCCCTGTGCTTGTGTAAAGGCTTTTTTTCCTGCACGAACACGAAGAATATTATTTTTATCATAAACTATTTTAAATTTCATGTTCTATGTTCCCCCTATAAAAAAAGATGGGGTTTCTGTTTTATCTAAAAGTCGTCTTCAATTTCTTCTATTTCTTCTTCAATGTCTTCAAGGTCTTCAGGACCGAAGATTTCTATTTGCTGTTTTTCTTGTGCTTCTGCGTGGATGTCTTCTGCATCTTCTCTGATGTTTTCGATTCCTTCTTCTATTGAGTCTTTAAGTTCTAATGCTCCTGCTGTAAGGTTTACTGCTGCTTCATGTGCAAATTCGGTTTCAGATATTTTTTTGATTGCGTAAGCTGCTACCATACCTGCTAGGAAGTATTTTACTTTGTCCTGTCCTAAAAAGTTTACTGCTCTTTGTCCGTATCCGTTTCCGTCATCATTTCTTTGAAATACCATGATAATCACCTTTTTTTAGATAAATTTTTAAAAATAATATAAAGAATATTCAATTCTAATGTATAAAAATTTAACGATTATATTATTTAAATGTGTCTTTTTTTAGGCTATTAAACTTATTTTTTAGTATAACTAAATATTTCTTATCTATGTATGATTTGTAAACCTATTATAAAGTTTTTTTAGTTTTTAATCCATATCATTTGAGAAAATAGAGTTCATTTTGTGCTTCATTTCTTGAATGATATGGTGTTAAAGGTTACTTTTTACTCTAAACTTTTTTAAAGACTTTATTTAATTTTTAATAGTTTTTTATAAATCGTTTAATTAACAATTTTTATATATTGTTAAATAATTTTTGAATTATTCTTATACTGTAATTTTTTTTTATTTATTACTCCTTGTTATTTTTAATTACTCCTCATTATTTTCCGTAAATATCTAGGGGTAATAATTTCTTCAGATTTTTTTATACCTATACCCCTATGGGTATATTATATAATATCTGTAAAATACTATATAAAGGTAAGCCTTCAATTAATTAAAAGTACTTTAATAAATATAAATGAATTCTTAAAAACAGCTTTTTATCGGCAAATATCATTAATTGAAATGTTCAACCTTTGATAAAATCAATAATTATAAATAGTCAAAAATTGATATATAGTAACATCAAACAATTGAATGATAAACAATGAAATGTCCAATAGATAAAGAAAACATATCATTATCACTACTTTTCATGTTATTTCTTAAATATCAGAACACATATTACAAATACCTTCTGATGGATAAGGAAATTACAATACAACAGTTACCGATCCTGTTGAAAATATTAGACCATGAATACATCTACCAGAAAGAGATAGGTGCAGATTTGAAAATGGATAATGGATTAGTAACACGTAATATAAGAAGACTGGAAGATTTAGGTTATGTAAACAGAAGGGAAGATAATGAAAACAGAAGACAAAACAAGATAAGCTTAACTGAAAAAGGAAGAAAATTCACAGTTAAACTTAGAGATGAAGGAATAGAACGTGAAGAAAACATAATAAAGAATACATCAATTTCACGTGAAGAATTAATAGATATATTCCTGGAAATACTAGAAAATTCAAAGGAATTCAATCAAGAAAATATGGGGGATTAAATGGAAGAAAACAAAGGAAAAAACAGTAACATAGAACTATTAACGGGAGACTATAAAGTAGCAATAAAAAAACTGGCATGGCCAATGATGGTAAGCATGTTTCTCATCATGGCATACAACCTGGCAGACAGCATATGGGTGGCTGGACTGGGAAGTGACGCTCTGGCTGCAATAGGATTTATCACACCGCTGTTCATGATACTTATAGGACTTGGAAACGGTATAGGTGCAGGGGCAAACAGCCTCATAGCACGATTCATCGGAGCAAAAAACATACCCGAAGCAAACAACACTGCCCTACACAGTCTGGTGCTGACTGTAATAATCAGTCTCCTGGGATCAGTAATAATGTACTTCATACTACCTACATTACTTGAGCTAATGGGTGCAGCAACAGCAATGCAACAGGCACTGGACTATGGAAACATAGTCTTCACATTCATGATAATATTCATATACAGTAATGTGGGAACGGCAATACTGAGGTCAGAGGGTGACGTAAAAAGAGCAATGTACGTAATGGGAATAACTGCAATATTCAACATAATATTGGATCCTATATTCATATACATATTTGGCATGGGAATTAACGGAGCAGCATGGGCAACTGTAATATCAGGATTCATAAGTTGTCTGGTACTACTCTACTGGATGCACATAAAAAAAGACACATACCTAAACCTTGAATTTAACAATTTCCACTACGAAAACTCAATCACATATGGAATACTGAATGTAGCCGTACCGTCAACGGCAGAAAACCTGATATTCAGCGCATTGGGAATCATAGAAAATTACTTGCTTGTACTGGTTGCAGGAACAATTGCAGTAGCAACATATACTGCAGGAATGAGGCTCATACAATTGTCTATGATACCTCTCATGGGATTCGGAACTGCACTGTTAACAGTGGCAGGAGCATCATATGGTGCAAAAAACTACAGGAAATTACAGGATTCCTTTTTCTACACACTAAAGCTGGGACTGATAGTCAGTACTGCAATGGCAATAGTATTCTACTTCTTTGCACCACAGATCAGTATGGTATTCGCATACTCATCAAGTGCAAGCCTCGCACCAAGAATAGCACAGCTAATACAGATAATGATAATATTCATATATGCAGTATGTCT
>CADBRM010000100.1 GCA_902797085.1 uncultured Methanobacteriaceae archaeon | reverse complement strand
AATGGTCATTCGAAGATGCAATGGAAAATACTGTTAACTGGTATAAACAAAACAGTGAACGTTTATACAAAGCAACCAAAACATTATGATGTGTTTTTTAGAAGATGATCTTCCTTCTAAAAACTTACTTTTTTTTATTATTTTTTAGAAAAAGATTTATATTATTTTTATAAAATATATCTTTATAATAGAAGAATTTTTACGAATTTCCTTTTTTATGATTAAATAGATTAATTGAGGTGATTTTATATGAAAGGAGTTATTTTATCGGGTGGTCATGGTACTAGGTTAAGACCTTTAACCCATACTGGTCCTAAACAACTGATTCCAATAGCAAATAAACCGGTTATCGATTATGCTATTGAAGACTTACGTGATGCGGGAATTACTGAAATTGGCATAATTCTTGGAACAAATATGCCTGAAAAGATTAAAGAGGCTTTAGGTGACGGTTCAAGGTTTGGTGTGAAAATCACATATATCATGCAAGGAGAACCTAAGGGTTTGGCACATGCAGCCAAAACAGCTAAAGACTTTGTTGGAGACGATTCATTTGTAATGTATCTTGGAGACAATATTCTTAAGTCAGGTATAGAAGAATTTGTAAGTGGTTTTGATGAATCGGATTTTACATCCAGGTTATTATTACAGGAAGTTGAAGACCCTAGACAATTCGGTGTTGCAGAACTCAATGATGAAGGAAAAATTATTCATTTGGTTGAAAAACCTGAACATCCAAAGAGTAATCTTGCTTTAGTAGGTATTTACTTGTTCAAAAGTGAGATTTTCAATGCTATTGATAAGATTAAACCTTCATGGAGAGATGAATTGGAAATTACTGATGCAATACAAAAATTAATTGACGATGGCTTTGATGTAGATTCATTTGTTGTTGAAGGTTGGTGGAAGGATACAGGAAAGCCTGAAGATGTTCTTGATGCTAATCAATTAATCCTCGAAACAATCAAAACAGATATTAAAGGTATTGTAGAAGATGATGTAAAAATTAAAGGCAGGGTTGTTATTGGTGAAAACTCAATAATCAGGTCTGGTTCGGTCATTAAAGGACCTGCTATCATAGGTAAAAATTGTGAAATCAAGGGATATGTTGGTCCGTACACATCCATCGGAGACAATACTAAATTAATAGAATCAGAAATTGATTCTTCAATCATAATAGGAAATTCTTTAATCTGTTCAAACAGACGAATAACTGAAAGTTTATTAGGTTTAAATTCAAAAATCACATCATGTACAAAATCTTATCCAAAAGGAAGAAGTTTTGTAATTGGTGAAAATTCTATAGTTAAATTATAAGGTGAAATAAGTAATGAAAGCAGTTATTCCAGCAGCAGGTTTAGGAACACGTTTCTTACCTGCTACTAAAGCACAACCAAAGGAGATGCTTCCAGTTTTTAACAAGCCAACCATTCAATATGTGGTGGAAGAGGCTGTTAACTCTGGAATTGATGATATAATTATAATTACTGGTAAAGGAAAAAGACCTATTGAAGATCACTTTGATAAATCTTTTGAATTAGAATATAATCTTAACCTGAAAGGTAAATATGACTATCTGGAAGAAGTACAAGCAATATCTAATTTAGCTGATATTTTCTATGTTCGTCAGAAAAAACAGAATGGTTTAGGTGATGCAATAAATTGTGCTAAGAAACATATTGGTGATGAACCTTTTGCAGTATTATTGGGAGATACCATAACCTACTCTGAAATTCCATGTACTAAACAATTAATTGATGTACATAAGAAATATGGTGGTTCAACTATTGCCATTGAAGAGTTACCAGAATATAAGATTGAACGTTATGGTATTGTTGACGGAGTGAATGTTGAAGAAAACATATACAAAGTTAACAATCTCGTTGAAAAGCCGAAATTAGCCGATGCACCATCAAATCTGGGAATCACTGGTAGATATATATTAACACCAGATATTTTTGACAAGCTGAATTCAATAGAAGCGGGTGTAGGTGGAGAAATCCAATTAACCGATGCTATTAACGAACAAGAAAATGTATATGCAACTACCTTTGAAGGAACGATATATGATATTGGAAATACTATGGAATGGTTAAAAAGTTCTATAGATATGGCTTTAACATATGATGATGTTAGAGATGAAGTTTTAGACTATTTAAGACAAAAAATAGCCGAAAACTAAATTCCTCACCATTTTTTTATTACTATTTTTAAAAAAAGAAAAAAAGAAGATTAAATATTTGAAGGGTCAGTTATTTCTCCAGTAATTGCAGATGCTGCAACTACTGCCGGATTTGATAAGTAAACATATGATTTTGCACTTCCCATTCTACCCAAGAAATTCCTGTTGGTTGTAGAAATACAGGTCATATCATCTGTCATTACACCCATGTGTGCACCTAGACATGGTCCACATCCGGGGTTACATACTATTGCATTTGAATCCAAGAACGTTTGAATAATTCCATTCTCAATAGCCTTCTGATAAATTTTACGTGATGCAGGGAATACCAATAGTTGAATGTCCTCATGTACTTTATGTCCTTTCAATATCTCTGCCGCCTGTTCTAGGTCTTCATAACGGCCATTGGTACATGAACCCAGAACTGCTTGATTAATGCCGGTTCCTTCCACATCATCAATATCTTCAACATTGTCTACATTATGCGGACAGGCTACTTGAGGTCTCAAATTATCAACATCAAAATCGTAGATTTTTTCATATTCGGCATCCTTATCGGGTGTTGTAATTTTGTAGTCGGTTATTCCTCTTTTTGCCAAGTATTCTTTAGTACTTTTGTTGGGAATCATTATCCCGTTTTTAGCACCACATTCAATAACCATGTTTGTCATTGTCATTCTAGCATCTACGGACAGATTATCTATAGTTTCACCATGGAATTCCAAGCTTTTGTAAGTTCCTCCATATGAACCTAGTTCTTTAATGATATTAAGAATCAAATCCTTTGAATAAACATTTTCTTGTAAGTTACCGTTAACATTTATCTTTAATGTTTCAGGTACGTTAAACCAGGTTTTTCCAGTAGCATATACCATTGCCAAATCAGTGGCGCCCAGACCGGTAGAAAATGCTCCGAATGCACCATAAGTGCATGTATGTGAGTCTGCTCCTACAATGACATCTGAAGGTTTAACATGTCCCTCCTGTGGTAATACCTGGTGACATATGCCTTCCCCCTGTTTGTATATGTTTTTAATTCCTTGTTTTTTTGCAAAATCTCTTACGACTTGTTGAAACTCTGCAGAGCCCATAGTATTTGCAGGAACATTGTGGTCAAATACCAATACGATTTTGTCCGGATCCCAGACCTTATCAGCTAATTTTTCAAAAACTTTGATTGTAGGAGGACTAGTACCGTCATGGCTCATGGCAACATCAATATTTGCGTTTACAGTATCACCCGGACTAACCTCTTCCCTACCTGAAGCATTAGCTAAAATCTTTTCACTTATATTCATTTAAACCCTCATCTTTTAATGTTTGCTTTAAGTAAAATTTCATCAAATTTTTCGTTTGTAATGATGGCACCATTTTCTCTTTCTTCTTTGACGAGTTTAACGATTTCTAAAAGTTTTTCATTATCCACTTTGATTTTCAATGAATCTAATTTTTCTTCAATTGCTGCTTTACCTGAATGTTTTCCAAGAACAATTTGTCTTTTTGTTCCAATCATTTCTGGCAAGTAAGGTTCATAAGTAAATGGATCTTTAACTATTGCATCAACATGTATACCTGATTCGTGTCTAAATACATTGTTTCCAACGATAGCTTTACTGTCAGGTACTGGTATTTCACTATATTTGGATACCATCTGTGATAACTCAGAGATTACTTCTGTATTGAATCCTAAATCTTTGTTGTATAATAATTTAAGAGCCATTATCAGTTCTTCTAATGATGCATTTCCGGCTCTTTCACCTATTCCATTAACCGTGGTTGAAATGGAAGAAGCACCCTCAAATAAACCTGCGATGGAATTTGCCACTGCAAAACCAAAATCGTTATGGCAGTGTAATGCTATTTCAACATCAATCTCTTTTCTAATGTTCCTCACTAAATATTGCATTGCATAGGGGTTAATAGAACCGGTAGTGTCTGCAATATGTATTCTATCTGCTTTGTGATCCTGTGCTTCTTTGTACACTTCCAATAATTTTGGTAATTCGGTACGGGTTGCATCTTCGGCGGAAAATGCCACAAATAATCCATGATCTTTTCCATAATCTACTGCATCCATACAAATTGCATTGATTTCATCACGTGGTTTATTATCCATTTTTACTTTAAGGTGTAAATCGGATAAACCCATAAATGTGATAATTCCATCTACATCAGCATCTAATGCAGCATCAATATCTTCTTTTTTTGTTCTGGTTAAACAAATGATGTTTGCGTTCAATCCTTCGTTAGCAATGGTTTTCACTGATTTTTTTTCATTTTTGGAAACAATCGGAAAACCTGCTTCGATTTGAGGTATGCCCAGTTCATCAAGCTTATGGGCTATTTCTAACTTTTCATCCAATGTAAAACATACACCAGGTGTTTGTTCTCCATCTCTTAATGTTGTATCGTATATATTAATTTTATCAGGTAGGTTATACTCTACTTCCTGATTATATATACTAACGTATCTATCCTTAATTTTAGTTTCCCCCTCATGAAATTGTCATAGAATAATTAGAAATACTAAACTAAATTATTTTTCATTTAAATTAAAATAGATAAATCATTTTTCTTAATAAGTTATTTTATAAAGTATATACATTATATTTATTTTTTTAATTAATATTTTTTGTCTTAATATTTTTCAAGTAATTCTAAATAAGATGTTTTTTCAAATCCATCAGTGATTCCTAATCTTTTAAATATATCAAAAATTTTTTCTTGAATTTCATCAATGTCCTCTTCATTGTCTGTTACATATTCAATTTCCATATAATAGCCTAATTTATTGAGTTTATCGATTGAAATAGTGTAATTTTCATAATTAAATATTCTTCGAACTTTATCAACAATAGCAGAAGGTTTATAACCTAAACTAATTAAAATTTCAGTCATATTAACTTTATCATCAATAACAACTTCAATTTCTTTTCTGGTTTTAGTCTCAGTATTTAATTTAGGGCCTTTATAAGTTAATATATTTTTAAAGTCGTCTCCTTCAGGAATTTCTCTGATACGTAAAGCTTCGTCAGTTTCCCGAAAATCTTTAGTTTCTCCATTGAAATAGATGTCATGTTGTATTTCACTATGGGAATATTCTCCTCCAATCTCTTTAATCTTCTCAAATGCTAGTTTATTATCATGAATTTTTGCTTTTATTTCGACTTCTATCATATTTTTTCACAGTAATATTTTTTTATTTATATATTTATACACATTTTATTATATTAATGATAGGTACATTTATAAAGTATAAGATTACATATATAAATACATAATATGTTATTTAGTATTTTTTTAAATAAATTATATATTCACTAACGTAATTAAATTGTGGTTGACTGATTTCTTAAACTCCCATTAGGATTTTATTCAAGAAATTACTTTTATTATAGTTTTTTTAAGTTATTTAACAAACAATAATACTCAACCTTATTATTTATAATTATGTTGAATTTTATCACTTATAATGGAGGAGAAATAATGGCAGATGTAGAAATTAAAGTTGAAAACATTGTAGCATCCGCAACATTAGGTAAAGAATTACAATTACCTAAAATTGCACCAGCTTTAGAAAATGTTGAATACAATCTTGAACAATTCCCTGGATTAGTATTCAAACTTAAAGAACCTAAGACTGCTGCTTTAATATTTGGATCTGGTAAATTGGTATGTACTGGAGCAAAATGTATTGAAGATTCAAAACAAGCTATACACATGACTGTAGATAGAATCAGAGATTTAGATGATGAAATCCCTGAAGATTTTGAAATCAAAATTCAAAACATAGTTGCATCCGCAAATTTAGGTAAAGTATTAAATTTAGAAGCTGTAGCTTTAGATTTAGAAAATACCGAATATGAACCAGAACAATTCCCTGGTTTAGTATACAGATTATCTGATCCTAAAGTAGTATTACTTTTATTTGGATCTGGAAAAGTAGTTTGTACAGGGGCAAAAACCGCTGATCAAGCATTATTAGGTGTTCAAAAAACTAAAGAACGTTTAACAGAATTATACTTGATTGAAGACTAAATAAATTATCAGTCCAATATTAAATGAGATAATATTTATACTCCAAACTAACCACCATATAAACACCCAATCACTAATAAAGACAAATAAGATATTAAGAAAAAGATAATTATTAAAATAAACATATATTTAAATGAATAAAATTCTAAATTTATGAGTTATTTAAATAAAAAATGGCTTAATGTTCTTGTTTTATTTATTAAAAAATATCGGTGATCTTTTGATTAAATTGGTAGTATTTGATCTAGATAATGTCTTAATAGACGCAGAAACAATAGATGAAATAGCAAAAATAAAAGGTATTGAAAAAGAAATAAGTGACATAACATTACAAGCGATGCAAGGAAAAATTCCTTTTGAAGAGTCAATAAGACAACGAGTAAAAAAATTAGAGGGCATCAGCACGGCCGAAATAGATGAAGTAATGGAAACTATACCCTTAAACCCGGGAGCTGAAGAAACTGCAGCTGAATTAAAAAGACAAGGGTATAAAATTGCAATCATTACTGGAAGTTTTGATGTTATAGCTTTAAAAATCAAAGAACGAATAAATGCAGATTATGTCTACTGTAATATTCTTGAAGCAGAAGATGGTAAATTAACCGGGGAAGTCTCCGGACCACTTATAACTCAAGACAAAGTTGATGTACTCAGACAACTAGTTGACGAAATAGGTATTACACTCGATGACTGTGTAGCTATAGGTGATGGGGCTAACGACCTTGAAATGATAAAAAATGCTAAAATAGGAATAGCATACAACGCAAAACCAATTTTAAAAGAACACGCAGATATTCAAATCAATGAAAAAGACCTAAGGAAGGTACTTGATATCATGGCAGATGAAGAAATAAAAACTCAAGAAGTAGTAGAAGAAACACAAGAAGAAACATTAGAAAATACCACTACTGAAGAAGAAGTTGTAGCTGAAGAAGTTACTGAAGAAGTAGAATCTGAAGCTGATGAAGAAGCTGAAGAAGTTGAAGAAGTTGAAGAAGTTGAAGAAGTTGAAGCAGATGAAGAAGCTGAAGAAGTAGAATCTGAAGCTGATGAAGAAGCTGAAGAAGCTGATGAAGAAGCTGAAGAAGCTGAAGCTGAAGAAGAACCTGCAATCGACTATTCAATTCTAAACTTCCAACAATTATTACAATGTAAAAGAACTTTAGAAGCAGAACTCACTGAACTCAAAAATGTTAGAGACAAAATGAATGAAGAAACTAAAGCATTCAGAAAAGAACGTGACGAGTTAAACCAAGAACTCAAAGACACTTTAAAAATTGCTTTAGAAAAAAGAAATGAAAGGGACGAAATCAACAAACAAGTTCACGAAAACAAAGAATTAAGAAACGAATGTAACGAAGAACTCAAAAAAGTTGAATGGAATTCCGGTAAAAAAGAAATCTCCAACATACAAGCTGAAATCAACAAAATCGATAAAACAATACAAACCAAAGTATTAGATATCAGAAAAGAAAATGAGCTTGTAAAAAGAGTATCTGATTTAACAAAACAACTCAAGAAAATCCAAAGTGATGAAGAGGAAGAAAAAACAGCTGAAGCTTTAAAAGAAAAATCAGAAAGCTACCACCAAAAAGTAGTGGAATTATCTGACAAAGCACAAGCAGTACACGAAGAAATGATTGAATACTTCAATCAGATAGATGGTATCAGAGAAAAAGCTGATAGTAAACATCAAGACTTCATCAACTCAAGAAACGCAGCAACAGCAAAACATGAAGAAGTTAAAGCAAAACTTTCCGAAATCAGAAAAGTTAACAAATTCATGGATCAAGCTAAAGCTAAACCAAGAAACAGAAAAACTGAAGAAAAATCAGACAGTGACTTAAAAGAAAAAGAATTAGCAGAAGAAATCTTCCAAAAATTCAAAGATGGTAAAAAATTAACCACAGAAGAATTCTTATTATTACAAAAATATAACATAATGTAATTCTTTTTATGTTTCTTTTTGAGTAAAAGTTAATATGATATGAACAAGGGTTGTCAATATTTTTTTATTGATAATATCATATTTTTATTTTTTAAACACCCTTAAAACAATTCTATTTTTTAATAATTATTCCTTAGTAATTAGTGCTGTTTTTTGTAAAATTTATTTTTTAAAAAAAAAGATTAGAATATTCAACTATGATATTATAGTGGATATTCCATTTGTTTTATCAACTTTAATAATATTATTGGATAATGTTTCCATTTCATCATCGTGTGTAACAACAATCATTTGTGGAACTAGGTTAATGTCTCTTAATATTTCGATAAGTCTTGCACGTCTGTCATCATCCAAATGTATGGTAGGTTCATCTAAGATTAACAGTTCCGTTTTATTTTTTGATATAACGTTTGCAATACCCAATCTTAGGGCTAGTGCAATGACAATTTTCTCACCACCGCTCAGCATACCTAATTCTAACGTTTCTTTGTTGTTTTCTATTTCTATTTCATAGTTTTCATCTAACTTTATTGATGAGTATTCAAAATCAAACTCGCTGAATATGTCCATGGTGTATTTTTCTATTGCTGGACGAACAATATCCCTTAGATATTTCTGTACACCATCTTTACTATACATCTCACGTATGTCTTCAAGTAATTTTATGTATTCATCCAAATTCTTTTGTTCTTGAACAATTTTTTCAATATCTTTTAAATCTTCTTTGTATTTAATCACTTGTTCCTTGTAGTTTTCAATGTTTGTTTCAAGAACAATAATCCTTTTGTTTATATCCTTCAATTCCTGGCTATGTTTTTGGTATTCATTATTCGTATTATGGTATGTCTCTTCATCATATGCCAATGCTATGATTGATTCGTTTAAATCATTAATCTGTTTCTGATATTCGTTAATTTCTGAAATCAAGTTATCTTTTTGTTCAATATATGCATTTTTATTATTAATCAGGCCTATGTTCTGATTGTATTTGTCTTTCTGTTTTTCAAGTCTCTTGATTGTGATGTTTATATCATCCTTAATTGCGTATCTTCTAACTATGTCCTGGCAAATGTCCCTTTCTTTTTTTATTTTTAAGTCATTGTCTTCTTTAATTGAATTTAATTCATCAATATCTTTCAGTTCTTTTAATTTATTAACTGCATATACATATTCATCGTTTTTAGTTTTAAGTTCATTTAAAACTTCTTTTTTATTCGATAATGTTTTATTTAAGTTTTCCAGTGATGTTTCATATGGTGATAACTCTTTGATTTTTTCTTCTAATGAATTTAATTCATTGTTGCATTCATTGAACTTATGGAAATTTAATTTAATTTCTGAAATATTTATTGATTCAATACCTAAAAGATAATCTTCCTTTTCTTTTTTCTTTTTTTCCTGGTTTTTATTTGCATCAGTCAAGGTTTCTATTTTGATTTCAAGATCAGTTATTTTATCGCGGTAGGTCTTTTCTAATTCTTTATGTTTGTCTTCACTTATTTCTGATTGACAGATTGGACATTTGTCTTCAGTATTTATTAAATCATTCAAAGATTTTCTTGTGTTTTTTAAATCATTTTTATTTGTGTTTATTAATACATTGTTTTTATCGATATTTTTGTTTAAACTTTTGATGGTACTCTTTGTTTTTTCTTTTTCTTCATTGATTTTCTGTTCGATTTCTTCAGCATTTTTGAAGTATGTTCCAAAGAAATTATTTGCTTTTGCTGCACCATTTTGTACTTCTCTAAATAATATGTCCTTTTCTCCGTCTTTTTCAGTTTTTTGTTTTTTTATAAGATTTAATTGTGTTACCATGTCCTGTAGTTTTTTTATTTCTTCATCATGTCCTGCTATTTCTTCATTAAGCTCTTCATATTTTTCATGGTACTCTTTATTTGATCTTATTATGTTTTCGGTTTGCTTTATTTCGTTTATTTTTTCTATTATTATGTTCTGTTCCTTTTGTAGGTTATCCATAATGTTTTTATGTTCCACTGCTTCTTTTAATTTATCTAGTTTGATTATTTCTTTTTCTAAACTCTTGTTTTCTTCTTCTGCCTTTTCTATTTCTTTAATTTTTTCTTCAGTATTTTCCTGATTCTGTTTTGCTTTATCAATACCTTTTTGTTGATTATTCAATAACTCGGTTAATCTTTTACTTTCGGCTTTTTTATTTTCAATTTCTTTAATTTTTTTTTCCAATTCTTCAACGTTTTTTTCCAATTCTTCTTTTTCTGGTTTTAGATTGGCCTTTGTTTCCTCATCTTCTTTAAGTTGGATGTTGATTTTTTCCAGGTTTTCATTAATTTCGTTTTCCTTGGCTAATCTACCGTTATTTTCATTAATTTGGTCTTTATATACCTGAATAACATTCTTACTTTCGTTCCAGGCTTTTTCTAACGAATCGATATTAAGTAACTTTGTTATTAGTTCTTTTCTATCTGCAGGTGATTTGTCTATTAATTCTGTTATGTCTCCCTGTTTGATGTAGACTGCATTCGTGAAGGATTTGTGGTCAATTTCTAGAATGCTTTTTATATCGTTTGTAACGTTTGTATCTCCCTTACATTTCAGAACATAACTATCATTTTCTTTGAATCTTAATTCTGCAATATTTCCACTTTTTTTTCTTCCTCTTTTCAATTGGTATTGTATATTGTTATGGGTAAAATGGACAGTTACCAACATTTGTTTGATAATGTCCTTTTCATCAGTAGGTTTTCTCATTAAGTTGTCTATTTTTCCTGTGAATTCTTTAAAGAATGAATAACCGATTGCTTCCAGAATACTGGATTTTCCGGAACCATTCTGTCCAAGTATTAATGATACTCCTTCATTGAAATTTATGGAGGATTTTTGATGTGACTTAAAGTTTTCCAGTTTAATATTATTAATTATCATTGTTTTCATCCTCCAGTCCATAGTGCTTGTTGTAGTAATCCTTAGAAATTCTAACTGCCTCTTCAAGGTTTTGCTGTATTAAGTTATCGTATAATCCAACACCTAATGTTGAAATCTCTTTTCCGTATTCTTCATCAACACCTTCACTGTATTTTTCTTTTAGTTTTATTTCCAGCATGGATCTTGGATTCAAATCATTGATATCAGGTATTGGTTTATTAGTATCATCAAGGATGGTTGGTTCAAAACTCAATCTGATGGATAATGTCAAATCCTCGAATTGTTCATAAATTCTGGCAGATACATCTGTTCTATTAAAGTTACCTTCAACAATATTTAATATCAGGATAGGTTTTTTTGTATCTTCAGTAATCAGTATTTCATTTTGGATATTTTCTTCTATTTTTGCTAATTCTTCATCTAATTGGTAGTATTTGATTTCCTTGTTGATAAATTTCCTTTTTAGTTTGAAATCTATGAATTCCACGTTTATATCTTCATCAATCGTCAGTAAATTATACCCTTTACCATTTTTTTTGTACTCGGATATTTCACCTTTATCCTTAATGTCAATGCATCCGGGATATGAGAGTATTCCATTTTTAAAATCTTTCTCTAATATCCTCTGATGTATGTGGCCTAATGCATAGTAATCGAAACCTTCAGGTATGGTGTCTAATTCAAATTCACAATTGAAATCAAAATATTTTGGTATTCCTCCATGTAACATCAGTATTTTATGTTTATGTCCCCGTGCTGCCTGTGCAAGATCATTCAATATTCCTTTTGTTATTTCTTCGTAATTTTTTGAAAGGAAAGGCATTCCTCCAATAAATATGTCCTCTTCAATAATGTAATGATCATTTTTAAGTGTAATGATGTGGAAGTGGTCATTTTCATATAACTCTTGTGGTATGGATGTGTTCCTTTTTTGCAATATGTCGTGGTTTCCTGCTATTACATAGATATCTATACCGTGGTCTATTAATTTCATGAAACATTCTTGGGCAACCAGTAATGCCTTTATGGGCGGTTTTGGCTGATCAAATAAATCTCCACAATGGAGTACATAATCAACTTTCTTGTCAATCATGTCATCTATCATGATTTTGAATGTGTCATAGAAGTCTTCTTCTCTTTCCAGTAATCCGTATTGTCTGTAACCGAGGTGTGTGTCGGCTATATGTGCTATTTTTGTTGTCATTTTATAATCCCATGTCTATTAAATCTCGTTTTTGTTGCTTTTTACGTTCTTCCTTTTCTCTTTTTGCAGATTGCCATAATCCTAAAATATCCAAATCATTACCGATACTTCTTCCCTTGAATTCATCTATTTTTACCATTGTCGGTACTTTTGTCATTTGTCCTAATATTACTGCTTCTCCAACGTTCAGTGATGGAAGTTTTTTCAGTAAATCTTCACTTAAGCTTTCACTACTTTTTTGTACATGTGCCTGATCGCTCGGTTCAACAAGTCTTAGTATGATTAAGTTGTTTAATTGGGATAATGATTCACTGTCTAATGATTTCGGACTTTGGCTGACTAAACATAATCCTACACCGAATTTACGTCCTTCCCTTGCTATTCTTCCTATAACTTCTTTTGAACGAGTAGGTCTTCTCTGTGATGCGAGGATATGTGCCTCCTCGATTATGTTAAATATTGGGAAATCCAATGTTTTCCCTTTACCGGTGGTCATGAAATTTTTTCTTCTGTAAAGAATTTCATTCAGCACGTGTTTAACCAGGATATCTGTTGCAGTTTCACCCAATGAGCTCAGTGGAATTATATTTACTTTTCCGACTTCTATAACATCAACAATATCTGAGACATTTGTCGAATCTAAGATTGAACCATATTTTCTTAGCATGTCCTCAAGTTTAAAAGATATTTGGTTAACCGCATCAATATGACTTCTATTTTTTGTTTCAGCATTTTCCAGTTCATTTGCTTTGTTTAAACAAAAGCTTATCATGTCTTCAACGAAGTTGTTTCCTTTACCTTCCTTACTGAGAGCTCTGGCTACATCATATGCATCTCTCAAGTATTTTTCCTGGTTGGTGGCTCCATCGCTGACGTTGCATAACTTTTTGAATTCAGGTATGTTCAGGTCTCTTGGATTAATTTTTGGGGCTATCTCCTTCTTATCCCCATTGGAGAAAACTGTTTTACCATATTCGGAGTGCATATCAAATACAAGTATTGTGCCCCCAAGTTCCAGAAGTTCGTCTATTATTACGCTTGTCGCATTTGATTTACCCGCCCCCGTCATAGCAAGTATTCCAAGGTGTCTTGATACCATCTTGTTAACGTCCAGTTTCACTTCTACTTCCGGCTGTGACAGTACTGTTCCGATTCTGATTCCTTCATGGCTGCTGAACAAGGTACTTAACTGTTCAATTGTTGCTCTTTTAATTTCGGTACCGATAGGTGCCGGTGTTCTAGGTATTTCTAATTTTTCAAGGTCTCCAAGTATTGTTACTACACCACGAATGTACTGGTCATTTTGTCCTTCTATTTCAACAATTTTGCCGATGGTGTCCTCATTTAATAGGTCATCACTTAATGTAAAGCTTCCTCTTAATAAGTTATCTATTATTCCCATAACAGTCTTTCCAGCATATTCTAAGTATACATATTCATTTACTGCAGGGACGGTCTTTGAAACAAATTCTACTTTTGTTGGTGAGGTTTCACCATAACATCTTCCTATTATATCGCTCATTTTATCATCTCGTTCTGTTTAACATATCTCTTCCAGTTCTATTTTCTAATCCAATGTTCCTATTTATTCGTTTCATAAAGTCTGTTCCTATTTTTACTTCGTCATGTGCTTTTTTTAGGATGTGTGGATATCCATCTATACTAATACTTTCAAGTTCGTTCAAAAGGTCTGTTAATTCGGTTATTGTGATGGTTTTTGGTATTTCTATTTTTAGGGTATTTGATTTGTCTTCTAGTTTCGTAAAGAAAATATTGAATATGTTGTCACATAATTCCCTATTCTTAACAGGATAGTCTATGGTTCTTATTTGCCCTCCTATATGTCGTACCAAACGGTTTGATTCGCGAGGTTCCGGTTTTGTATAACCTGAATGTGGGCATACGTATTGTATGACTGCAGCGTCGGGTATTGACTGTTCGAACACTGATCTTGTTGAACTTGTTTTGGAGATGCATATGATTTTTTCTTTGAAATGCTGTAGAAGATAGCTGATACACACTAGTTGTTCAATTCCGTTTAAATAAAAGTCTATGTCTGATTTTATGTCCTTAAATTCTATTTCCGGTTCTTCTTTTAAAAGTTCCTTAACGTCTTTCCTAATAGGTCCTTTGTAACGTTCACTTGTTAGTTCTATCTGCACGTTCTCTTCGTTCAGTTCGTTTTCAAAGGGTATCTGGTATGAATTTAAATAGTTAATTACTTTCTGGGGAATATCATTGTTTTGCTGGTAGTTTATCAATGTTCCTCTTAGGGAACCATCCATTAACATATAATCTATATCTGGATGTTTTTTTAGCGTATCAATTGTACTTTTTAGTTCAAATATGTTCATTTGTGTTGATAAAATTTTGTCAATACGGTGGTTGTGGATTGTGGATATGGTTTTTATTTCTGCTGCCTGTGATTCTTTTTGCACATCCTGATTGGATTTTGATATGATGGTCTGACTTGTTATTGCATATACGTATCCTGCCATATATTTGGTCTTATTGAAGCTTCCATCAATTGCTGCAAAATTTTTATCCTGGGTAGTTTTCTTAAAAGCACAGTTGACATATTTTTCTTCAACTTTTTCTATGTCAATTTCTTGTGTGATGTTTTCAAAGAAATTGTTAATTTCTTCTTTCCTTTCTATTGATTTTTGGTATAATGCATCTAACATGTATTTTTAAGACCTCCTATTTGTTGATGTTTTTTTTAGTTAATTATATTATTTTTTTCTAATGGTATTTAAAGGTTTATTATCTGATATTTTTTTCTATAATATGATAATAATCTAGTATCAGTGAATTTAAAAGTATAGGATTATTATTTTATACTTTTGGTACTTTTATTTTAATAATTATAATTTATCTCTCCTTGAACATATCTTAAAAAATTATTTTTAACATGAAAAAGAATATTAATAATATGAAATAAGTAGGTGTAATAATTGCAAATAATTACTAATGATGAAAACAAAATTATTCTATTTATAAAAAATAATATTGATAAATACCCTGAAAAAGTTTCTTATGATATAATTAGGGAAGTATTGGACTATTCTGAAACAAAAATGGTGGATTTATTAAATAGTCTTAAAGAAAAGGAGATTATTGATTATGACAATTCAACTAAAGATGTTACCTATGTAAATCTGGATATGGAAGTTGAAGTTGTTGAAAATAAATCAGAATTAAAGGAATACATGCTAAATAAAACGGAGGAAGATGCTTACTCTATTATTAAGGAAGTTATAGCCAAATATGATAATTATGCACCAAGATACATTTTGGAAGGTGCACTTTTGTATGGCGAATTACAATTAACTCCTAAAAGAACATACAATATTATAGTGTCATTAGAAAACAAGCAATTATTGACAAGGGTGGAGAAGGTTGACGGTGAGTATTACACCATTTAATCTCTTCGTCTTTTACACATTTTTTTTTTTCATTATCAAACAAATTCTTAATGAAAAAAATTTTACTTATGAAAATATAGTTAAATTATAATAAAAAACTAGCTAAAAGGAGATTATTATTCATGATATTGATTGTCGGTGGGGCAGGTTACATAGGTTCTCACGTAAATAAAGCATTATCAGAATCAGGATATGAAACAGTAGTACTGGACAACTTAAGTTATGGGCATGAAGAAGCAGTGAAATGGGGAACTTTTTGTAAATGTGACTTAAAAGATATTGATGAGCTAGACAAGGTATTCGAAAAATATGACATAACTGCAGTGATGCACTTTTCTTCATTTATTGAAGTGGGAGAATCCGTACAGAATCCAGAAAAATATTATACAAACAATGTAGTTAACACGATGAACCTTCTAAAAGTAATGTTGAAACATGATGTTAAAAAATTTATTTTCTCATCCACTTGTGCAACATATGGGGTTCCACAAAAAATACCGTTGGTGGAAGACCATCCACAGAATCCAATCAATCCCTATGGCTGGACAAAATTAATGGTAGAAAGAATACTTAAGGACTATGATTCAGCATACGGTCTTAAATCGGTAATCCTAAGATACTTTAATGCTTCAGGAGCAGATAAATCCGGAGAAATCGGTGAGGCACATGACCCCGAATCACACTTAATACCCTTAATCCTTGATGCGGCAATAGGCAAAAGGGAAGATATTAAAATATTTGGTACAGACTATGATACTCCTGATGGAACATGCATACGTGATTACATACACGTGACTGACCTTGCAGATGCACATATCCTGTCACTCAAATATCTTGAGGATGGTAACGACAGTAACGAATTTAATTTAGGAAACGGTAAGGGATTCTCTGTAAGGGAAGTAATCGACTCTGTCAAAAAAGTAACTGGGCGAGATTTTACAGTAGTGGAAACAGACAGACGTGAAGGAGATCCTGCAATATTAATTGGAAGCAGTAAAAAAGCTAAAGAAACATTAAAATGGAATCCGCAATATGTTGAAATAGATAAAATTGTTGAATCAGCATGGAATTGGCATAAAAAATTGAATAAGGAATATTTATGAGTAATACAGTATGTGCAGTAGTAGTTACATTTAATAGAAAAGAATTATTAATTAAATGTTTGGATTCTTTGGTGGCTCAATCTTCAAAACCCCAGGCAATATATGTTGTGGATAACAATTCAACAGACAATACTGAAGAATTACTATTACAACATAATTATATTGGGTATCTACCACAAAAAGACACACTATCCTCTCAAGAAATTACTAAAGATGGCATTGCAATAAAATATATCAGATTACCTGAAAATCTTGGTGGTGCCGGTGGATTTTATGAAGGGGTTAGGCAAGCCTATGAAGATGATTATGATTGGGTTTGGATTATGGATGATGACGCTTTCCCAACAACATCATGTCTGGAGAATTTGGAAGAGTACTATGATCTTGAAGATACCGTAGCATTAGCAAGTCTAAAAGTGGATCTGGAGGGCAATGTTCTATATCACCACAGAGGATTTTTTAACTTCTCGCATGGATTACCAATACAGGAACATATTACAGACGAGGACACCAAAAGAGAATTGACTGATATAGATATGGCATCCTTTGTAGGATTACTGGTAAAGAGGGATGCAATAGAAAAAATAGGTTTTCCTAAGAGGGAATTTTTCATACATGCGGATGACCTAGAATTTTGTATCCGTCTAAGAAGTGTCGGAAAGATTAAGCTTGTCAATAAAAGCATTATCAAACATGCTGAGGGTAGCGTTAAAGGTACTTACAAAAAGACTGTACTGGGAGTGAGTGCTGATAGAAGACCATATGATAAGTTGTGGATCAATTATTTTATGCAAAGAAACTTAATATGGTTGGGTAGAAAATATTCCACAAACAAATTATCATTTTATACAACTGTACTGAAAAATTACTTAATGACCTTAACTGGTATCATCATATTTGACGATAATAAATTCAGAAGAATAAAATTTTATACAAATTCTTATTTGGACGGACTAACATCAAATTTTGATAACAATAAAGCAAAAGAAATACTTTACAAAGAAAGGGAGGCATGACTATGGGAGTAAAATTTAAGGATATTACTACTGCAGAACCGATTGAAATGAATCAACTTAAGGGGAAAATCTTAACAGTTGATGCTTCAAATTTAATATACAAGTTTTTGTCAACTATGAGACAGGTGGATGGGACTCCTTTAAAGGATTTAAACGGTAACATTACCTCCCATTTGAACGGTATTTTCTTTCAAACTGCAACATTAATTTCCAAACAGGTTAAACCTATCTATGTTTTTGATGGTAAAGCTCCGGAATTGAAAAGTAAAACACAACAGGAAAGAATAGAAATTAAAAAGGAATCTGAGAAAAAGTATGAGGAAGCAAAAAAGGCAGGTGACTTGGAAACTGCTAGAAAATATGCTTCACGTACAGTGCATCTGGATAAAGATGTCATAGAATCTTCAAAAAAATTATTGGAATTGATGGGATTGCCTTATGTTCAGGCAAAAACTGAAGGTGAAGCTCAAGCTTCGTATATGGTTTCCCAAAATGATGCATGGGCTGTTGTTTCACAAGATTATGATTGTTTGCAGTTTGGTGCAACAAGAATGTTAAGAAATTTTAAATTATCCCAATCGTCAAAGAATATGGAGTTAATTTCTTTAGAACGCACATTAACTGACCTAAATCTTACGCGTGAACAAATGGTGGATTTGGCAATGCTTGTAGGAACTGATTTTAACGAAGGAATATATGGTATTGGTGCAAAGAAAGGGTTAAAATTAATGCATAAATATGGCTCTTTGGAGGCAGCACTAGAAAAATTGGATAAAACTATTGAAGTTGACCCTGATGAGATACGTGAAATATTCCTGAATCCTGATGTTGTTACAGATTATGATACGAAATTCAAATCACCTAAAAAAGAGAAATTAATTGACTTCCTATGCGGCGATCACGATTTCAATGAAGAAAGAGTGATGGCCTCCATAGATAAATTGAAAAAAGAAACTGCACAAACCAGTTTAAATCAATGGTTCTAAACCATTCTATTTTTTTTTATAAAAAAAGAGGAAGTTGAAAACTGTTTGACAAAACAGTTATGTTCCAACATCCCAGCTATTCATATATTGTTTTTGATCATCGGTCAAATCATCTATTTCTATACCCATGGCGTGGAGCTTGAGTTTAGCAACTTCCACGTCCACTTCATCTCTTGTTTTGTAAACTCCAGGTTCCATGTCTTCGTTAAGAATTCTTTTTGCCGATAGTGCTTGCATTGCAAAACTCAAGTCCATGATTTCTGCAGGATGTCCTTGGCCATGTTCACCTGCCAGGTTAACTAATCTTCCACCTGCTAGCAGGTATACATTTCTTCCATCTTTTAATGTGTAACAATCAATATCCGGTTTTATTGTTTCCTGTTTTTCAGTTCTTGCAATTAAATCGTTTTCATTGATTTCAACATTGAAGTGACCAGCATTGGATAACATACAGCCATCTTTCACGTGGTCGAAATCATCTCCAGAAATGATATCACGGTTTCCGGTTGCTGTAATTACTATGTCTGCTTCTTCTAAAGCTTTTTTAACAGGCATTACACGATAACCATCCATTCTTGCTTCAAGTGCTCTGATAGGGTCAACTTCTGTTACAATTACATTTGCTCCCAATCCTTGTCCACGCATGGCGATTCCTCTTCCACACCATCCGTATCCACAAACAACTACTGTTTGTCCGGCGATAACTGAGTTTGTGGTTCCCATTATTGAGTCGAATGTTGACTGTCCGGTACCATATCTGTTGTCGAATAAGTATTTCATGTAAGAATCGTTAACTGCCATAACAGGGATTTTTAGTGCTTTGTCTTGATGCATTGCTTTGAGTCTGTGAATACCTGTGGTTGTTTCCTCACATCCTCCACGTAGTTTTTCGAGTAATTCCGGTCTTTCTTTATGTATTAAAAATATTAAATCTGCACCATCATCAATCACAATATCTGGTTCATAGTCCAGTACTTTGTTTAAATGTTCATAATATTCTTCATTTGTCTGTCCTGTCCAACCATACATATTCAAGCCTAGTTTAGCTCCGGCTGCTGTTGCATCATCTTGTGTTGAAAGTGGGTTACAACCGGTCATAACTACTTCTGCTCCACCAGCTTGCAGGGTTAATCCTAAATTTATCGTTTTAGGTTCAAGGTGTAAGCATGATCCTATGGTAATTCCTTCAAAGGGTTTGGTTTCTTCAAATTCTTTTTTAATCATTTCAAGTACAGGCATGTGTCTTTGTACCCATTTAATCTTTTTTTCTCCCTGAGGAGCTAAGTTAATATCTTTAATATCATATGCCATAAGTATTGCCTCTAAAATTTTTTAATTAATATTACTTATTTTATTTAAATAAGTTATTATTTTTTGTGTAAAATTTTTAAAAGCAATCTTATTACTGTTTAAAATAACTTTAAAAATAGTAGTGTTTTTTGGGGAGAAAAAAATGTAGAAAAATAATATTTCTACATTTAATGTATGAATTATGTTCGTTTATCTAGTTGTAGGAAACAAGTTCATTTTCTTTAATAGGTTTAACTTTTTTCATTGCTTCTTCAAATTCTGACATGTATACCTCTTCTGATTCAATGTCATCTCTTAAGGTTAACATTACAGCTTCACGACATACTGCTTCAATGTCTGCACCAACAAATCCTTCGGTCATTTTTGCAAGTTCTTTTATGTCAACGTCTTCTGCTAATGGCATGTCTTTTGTGTGAACTTTGAATATTGCTTCTCTTGATTTTTGATCAGGTAGTCCTACTTCAACGTGTCTGTCGAATCTACCCGGTCTTAATAATGCTGGGTCAATAATGTCAGGTCTGTTTGTTGCAGCAATTACTGAGATGTCATGTAATTCTTCCATTCCGTCCATTTCTGTAAGTAATTGGTTTACTACCCTCTGAGTTACACCACTGTCACCGGCACTGTTTCCTCTTGTTGAGGCTATGGAATCGATTTCATCGAAGAAGATTACGGTAGGTGCGGTTTGTCTTGCTTTTCTGAATACTTCTCTGACTCCTTTTTCAGAATCTCCTACCCATTTTGATAATAGTTCAGGACCTTTTACTGATATGAAGTTTGCATCACTTTCATTTGCAACAGCTTTTGCAAGTAATGTTTTACCTGTACCAGGAAGACCGGTTAAGAGAACTCCTTTAGGTGGGTTGATTCCGAATTTTTTGAATTTTTCAGGATTTTTAATTGGCCATTCTACAGCTTCCTTAAGTTCTTGTTTTGCTTCATCTAATCCTCCAACATCACTCCACTTAACATTAGGGATTTGTACTAATACTTCTCTTAATGCGGATGGTTGAATTTCTTTAAGAGCATCTTTGAAATCTTTTTTATTCAAGACCATTTTATCAAGAATCTCTTGTGGAACTTCTTTATCTGTCTGTACTTCTGGAAGCACTCTTCTAAGTACTCTCATTGCAGCTTCCTTACATAATGCTTCTAAGTCGGCTCCCACAAATCCATGAGTAACTTCTGTTAATTCATCCAGGTTAACGTCATCTGCTAAAGGCATGTTTCTGGTATGTACTTCAAGAATTTCTTTTCTTTCATCTTTGTCAGGAACACCAATTTCGATTTCTCTGTCAAATCTTCCAGGTCTTCTTAATGCTTCATCAATTGCATCTGGTCTGTTGGTTGCTCCTATTACAACTACTTCTCCTCTGCTTTTAAGTCCATCCATTAATGTTAGTAATTGTGCAACGGTTCTTCGTTCCACATCACCTGTTACTTCAGCTCTTTTTGGAGCGATAGCATCTAATTCATCAATGAATATGATTGATGGGCTATTTTCTTCTGCTTCTTCAAATAATTCTCTTAATTGTTCTTCAGATCCACCAACATATTTGCTCATTATTTCAGGACCGTTAATTACAATGAAGTGTGCGTTTGTTTCATTTGCAACGGCTTTTGCAAGTAATGTTTTACCAGTTCCTGGAGGACCGTGTAATAATACTCCTTTTGGTGCTGAGATTCCTAATTGTTTGAATAATTCTGGTCTTTTTAAAGGAATTTCAACCATTTCTCTGATTTTTTTAACTTCGTTTTCCAATCCACCGATGTCTTCGTATGATACATCGATTAAGTTTTCTACACCTTCAAATTTGCTTGGATCAACAGGTTTTGTTTCCATTTCAATTTGGGTATCTTCAGTGATTTTTACAGGTCCTAAAGGTTTGGTGTTTATTACTGCTAATTTGATTTCACCGATGGATGTCATATTTGTCATCATTTGGTTGAATAGGTCATCAAACATCATGTTTGAAGATCTTGGTTGTTGTCTTCTAACACCTGTAACAATAATGTCCCCTTTGTTTACGATTCTATTTAAGAAAACTCCTGTTAAGTTACCTTGTATTGCGATTTCTTGATCTACTGGGGCTAATTTAACTTTTTTTGCCTCTTTAATTTGCGCTTTTCTTATTGTAACTTCTTCACCAATGGAAGTTCCTGCATTTTTCCTAAGGTAACTGTCTATTCTTAGAATTCCTAAACTTGCATCAGCTTGGGATGCAACTACTGTTGCAGTGGTGATTTTGTTTCCTTCTATTTCAATTACATCACCATCTTTTAAGCCTAAGTTTTCCATACATTTCGGATCTATTCTTGCTACTGAACGTCCAATGTCGGATTGGGAGAATGCTTCTGCTACTTTTAGTTTTAATTCGTTTTCCATATTATCTCCTCCTTTTGTTCTTGTATAAGGTTATTAGAATGAATTTTTTTATTTACTTTTTGTAATAATAATTATATTTGTTTTAGTATATAAAGGTTATTAAAATATTGTATTGAAAAAGTTTTTTTAGTAACTTTTTGTAATTATAATTATGGTTATTTTAATATATATAATTTATGATTTACTGTTTGATAAAATAATTTTTATAAATTAATAATCATAAAATAACGTTTTATTATTAAAGTATATCCTTAAAAAAAGATTATAAAAATTATAAAAAAATATTTGAAGGTTAAAATAAAGATAATTCATGAAAATAAAATATTAACGTATTAATCCACCTATTCCTCTTAGGTAATTTTCAACGTAATTTTTGTCACTTTTATTAAATGTTGAATAATGGAATGTTAAACTCATATGTTCGTCTTCTATTTGTTCACCTTTGTAAACCTCTTTTAATTCTACATTAATAACGGGTTTAATATTTTTAAACATATTCAGTAATATGTTCTTATTGCATCTAGTAGGGAATATCACTGAAACATCGTATTCACAGAGTTCAAGATTATTTTTCTTCCATTCATATAAATCATCATCAGATAGTTTGTTGATGTTGGATATTTTCATTGTAATCTTTTTGTCATTAGGCGTAATTAAAGTTACAGTATCTGCTGAAACAGAATCTACAAAACCCACATGAACTTTCTTAGAGTATTGGTGTTCTACTCCAATCTCTCTTCCGATTGATTCTTTTAAAATATTTAAATCATTGGTTAAAGCTCCGATTGCTTTATCTGATCGACCTAATGCTTCTTCATATTCATCCAAGTGTTTTGCAGAATCACTCATATTTTCTACAAATAACTCTTCTTCACCATTTTCTATTAATTTACATAGATATATGCTTTCTTCTATCAAAGTTTTTCTTGAGATTGCAGTTTCTTTGTTGGATTTTTGAATGGAATAGTATAGGTATGGATTTTGTGATACAATACGACTAATCATATCCAGCATTAAACTATAGATGGGACTTGCGAATTCTCTTGATTTTTTAACGCTAACGTTAAGCTTTTTAATTGTTGATGCGATGCTGATGTATGAAAAATGAGTTATTCCTTGAACAACACTCATGGTTTTGTCATGTTCTTCAGGATCGGATATAACAACGTGAGCATTTTTCCTTTCTAAAAAATTTTTGATTATATCAAAGGATTTTTCTGATCTGTTTTTTATAGGAGTTAATATCACCACTTGTCCTTCTATTGAAGGTACTCTTGGTCCAAACATTGGGTGGCAGGGTAATATTTCAGTGTTTTTTGGAGAATATTCCATTAACGCTTTGGACGGTTCGGTTTTTACACTAGTAACATCCATTAACAGGGAATTTTCAGGTGCATAAGGTGCTACATCTTTAATGGTATCCACTACACTTTCTATGGGAACACTGAATATTATTAAATCCGCGTTTTCTATTGCTTCAATATTGTCATTACTGTAGTTAGTATTAATTTTTTTAGCTACCTTTTCACCTGAACTTTTGTTACGACTTGTGATAGTCACATTTAAGTTTTCTTTTTGAAGTTCTGTAGCTATCCATTTTCCTAAACCTCTTGTTCCTCCTATAACTGTCACATTTTTAATATTTTCACAAGTCATTTTTTATTACCCCAATATTTTTTATTATTATGTATCTGTTTTGTTATATTTCTATTTTGGGGGTTCTTTTTATACCGTAATATTCGTTAATAACTTGTAGTAATTCTTTGGTTTTCGGATTTTCGAATATTTCTCTGAAAGCATCTAATTCTTCAATTGTTCTAATAAATACGCCTTTCTTTTTTAATACCTGGTTATTTGATACTGGAACCAATTCAAGATATATCATTTGTCTGTTATTTGATTCTGGTGGTTTTACTACATATAATCCTTCTACACTTGTAGATATTCTTTCCCATTCTCCTGATTCTTCGATTGTTTTTACTAAGTTTTTCTTGTTTTCATCGTTCATATTATCATCTCTTAAAATTGTAATACAAATTATGTAATTTATCATATAAAAGTATTACTATTATGATTATTTTTAATAATTATTGAAATACATAATAATATAACAAAGAAAATTCATAGAAAAAACTATGCAAATAAAAAATCAAGATAAGAAACAGGGATTAATTGAAGTTATTCCGGAAAGTATTGATGATTTATGGCATTTATCTCATATTGTTGAAGAAAATGATTATGTTTCAACATTAACCACGAGACGTATTCAAGATAATGATAGTGGAAAAACTAGGGCAGACCGTGGAGTAAAAAAAACATTCTTTTTAGGTATCCGAGTTCAAAAAATTAGTTTTCATAAATATACGGGAATGTTACGTTTCACAGGAATAATAGAATCAGGTCCTGAAGATTTAATACCTTTGGGATCTCACCATACAATAAATGTTCAAATAAATAACAGTATTAAAATACAGAAAACGTGGAATAAGTGGTCTTTGGATAGATTACAGCGAGCAGTAGAATCTTCCAAACGTCTAACAGAAATTATTGTAGCTATTGAAGATAATGTGGCTGATCTTGGAATAATTAAACAGTATGGAATTGAATATGTCGGGCCTATTATAGGCGATATTTCTGGAAAAAGGAATATATCAAAAGACAGACAAGAAAAAATCAATTTGTACTATGAAGACATAACTAAAACCATTAATCAGTATGATAAAGTAAATAAATTAATTATAGTAGGTCCGGGTTTTACTAAAAACGGATACTATAACTATTTGGAAGACCATTATCCTGATTTAGCAAAAAAATCAATTTTAGAAAGCACGGGATCTGGTGGACATGCTGGTATACAGGAAGTATTAAAGAATGGACTCATAGAATCACTATCAAAAGATGCTAAAATTGCATCGGAAATTTCATCAGTAAACAAATTACTGGAACAAATAGGCAAATCCTCTAATTTGGTAACCTATGGTAAAAAACAGGTTGCTATGGCTACAAATATGGGTGCAAGTGAAAAAATACTTGTTTTGGATAATTTTGTTCGAGAAAAAGAAACTCAGGAAATTATGAATAATGCGGAGAATATGGGTGGTACTGTAGAAATAATTAGTAGTGAACATGATGCAGGAAAACAATTGGAAGCATTAGGTTCAATAGCATCATTTTTAAGATATCCGATATGAAGGTAATAATTTTATACTTAAGTTACTATAAATATATAATAGATATTCTTATTAATTAGGTTAATTTTTTTAACTTGATTTAAGTATATATTTAACAAATAGATGGGTGAATATATGGAAATATATTTAATGTGGATTACTGCATTTATTCTCACCTTGATTTTAACAATATTATTCACAGTAATATTTACAAAAATTAAAGGAAATCTATTTGAAGACATACGTGGAGGAATCCCTAGAGGAGTAGGAATAGCACCATTTTTAGTAATGCTGTTATTTTTCCCACGACCATATAACTATCTCATAGGAATAATAGGTATTGCAGCATTTATTGATGATGTAATCGGTAGGAGAAGTCTAAATTCTTATATTGAAGTAGGACAATTCTTCAGAGGATTAGGAATTCTCATTGTTATGATTATGGGTTATTATATAATGGGTCCAATAGCAATATTGGTTGCTTTAATGGTACAAATATATAATATTGCAGATATGCAACCGGGTACAGCATGTATAACTACAATTATAATGGCTGTAGTTTCATTTGCTATACTTTCAATATTACATTCTCCAGTTTATTATATACCGGTATTATTGGTTGCTATAACCTTAGGTTATATGTCACTGGATTATTCCGGATATATTATGTTGGGAGAAATTGGAAACCATTCCTTTGGAATATCTCTTGGAATATGTCTTGCATTGGTATCAGCAGCTTTAACTAAAGTAATCGCACCAGCATCAATGTTCTATCCAGTAGAATTTATTATTATGTTGATTCTATTCTTAATAACTGCATTAATCATAGCATACTTAAGAAGGGATACTTTAGATTACTATCTTAGTACATATTTACATATTGAAGAACCGACATTTGGAGATTTCTTTATGGATGTATTAACTGGTGGTGGATTAGGTGATTTATTCAGAAAATTAATCTTAGATAATGCTCAAATCAATGTTAAAAATTCCTTTTTAAAATCATTAGGTGGAAGAAGATTAGTATATAATCCAATTAGAAGAGTTTCAAATACTAATCAATCTTTAAGTAAGGCTGATTTATCATATGATGATTAGTCTTAATTATCATTCTTTTTTTT
>CADBRM010000099.1 GCA_902797085.1 uncultured Methanobacteriaceae archaeon | reverse complement strand
GTATCCACAACGACCACATGCGTATCTGTCACCGTGGTCTGCCATGAATATACCGTGTGAACATCTTACACATTCTGGGTTTTTTCTAACGATTTTTCCATCTACTACATCGTATAATTCATATTTTTTAGACATTTACACTAACCCCTTTAATTTATTCTGCATCTTCTTCAGCAGGTACTTCTTCAGCTTCTTCTTCTGCAGGTGCTTCTTCTTCAGGTTCTTCGTTTTTAGCAATTACTGCTTTAGGTTCAATTTCATTTAATTTTTCTATGGAATCATATATTTTTGCTAATCCAACTGCTTTTGTAGCTCCATAGCTAGGCTTCATGTTGTCCACCACGAGGAGATCGTTAGATGAGTCTTCTAAAGCAACAATTTTGTGTTTTACATCTAATAAATTTGGTGTTCCTTCACTAGGATAATCACATTCAAATTCGATTTCAGTCCTATTTAATAATGGGTTTTCTTTTTTTGATATAATTTTAATTTCCATATTATCGTTATTCCTTAATTAATTGTTTATAATAATTCAAAGCCCTCTGATAGGCTTCATCAACATTTACCAAAACGACACCTTCATTTGGCTGTCCATACAGTACCATGGCATCTTTTGGTGAGTTAATAACACAGGGCAGTACTGCCAGATCTTCTTCTCCATCAACTTCAATTATTATTGGATTATTACATGATGCTTCCTTAATACTTTCACAACATGTTTCTATAAGTTCTTCAGTTAGTACTCCTGCCGGATTTTCTACATATTTTATGTTATCTGTATGATCTAAGTTATGTTGTATAGGCTGTCTTTTTGTTATGTTGTCCACAATACATATCTGTGGTATTATACCTATTGCAACAAGGTTTATTGACGTAACATCACCAATGGCGATAATCAATTTGTCTTCTGTCAGTTGTTTTTGTAGTGGATTTTCAATTAAATCGACTGATCTGTGCAAATCACCGAAGGGTTTTCTTAATTCTTTTCTCAAAGATTTTGGTAGTTTTAGCACAATTAGTCTCCTTTAATTTTTTCTGACTTTCAATGCATATCTTCCTGGTGAATTAATATTTAATTCTTTAGCTAATGCTGATTCATCAGGATCTATCACCACTATTAATCCAGTCCAATCAGGTGATGTTTCTGTTCCACATAATGGACATGTCTTTTCAAATGACACATAATTACATCTTGGACATGCTCTTTCGGCCATGATAATCCTCCTTTAACTTGTTCATACTTATTTCTTGGATTTCTGTTTTTCTTCTTCAATCCATTCGAAACGTCCCAAACCAGGTTGTCTCATTGTTAAACCAATTTTACATTCTTTCGTAGAATTTCCTTTCATACTTAATGCTACAATTCTTGCACGTACGAAGTCTGTCTGTTCGAGTGACTTGTTAGTTTCATTAGCCACTAATGCTCCACGTTTTACATCATATGTTATGTAATCGTTGGTTACTTGTGAAACGTGTACCAAACCGTCTAATGGTCCTATTCTTACGAATGAACCAAATTCGATAATTTCGATTACTTCCCCGTCAACAACTTCATGTAACATTGGTTTAAAGAATAATGCATTAAATTTTACATGATAAAATGCTGAACCATCACCAATTACCACTACTCCTTCAGAGTGGTCTAATACTTCCGTAACTGTGATTAATATACCTAACTTTTTATCCAGTTTTCCTACATACTTTTTGTTAAGTATTTCAGCTGCCACATCATCCAGTGGTTTATCAAACATATTAGGTGGTACTCTTACTGTATCTTCGATAGTTGCTATTTCGTACACTTTGATACCTCACATATGCTTATTCATATTTTTCGTTATATAATTCAATAGCATGTAAAACAGCTTCTTTTGCAGCTTGGTTGTCTTCCCATCCTTTAATTTCTACTGTTTTATTTTCTAATGCTTTATATTGGCTGAAGAAATGTTCGATTTCTTTTAAGTAATGTTCAGGTAATTGAGAAATATCATTTATTCCATCAAATCTTGGGTCTTCCACCGGTACTGCTAATAGTTTATCGTCACTGTCACCCTGATCTATCATTCTCATGATACCTATTGGTCTTGCTTCAATGATACATCCAGGGAACGTTGCTTGATCCATAATTACCAATACATCGAAAGGATCCCCATCTTCCCATAATGATTTTGGCATGAAACCATATTCAGCCGGGTAGTGGAATGGTGAAAATAACACTCTGTCCAAAGCTAATGCTTCTTTTTCTTTGTCATATTCATATTTGTTTCTAGACCCTTTAGGAATTTCTACAACTACTGTAATTTCGTCAGGTACGTTACTTCCTGATTCTATGTCTGTCCAAAGATTCATAGTTTTTCCTCCAATTATTTAATTTACTACTTATACTGGTCATATCACACACTGTCATGCTTTATATAACCATCCACTTCCAAGAACCTATGTTGTCTTAAGTATACAACAGTGATTCCTCTTTTTCTAGCCCTTTTTCGAAGGATTTTATCGTTCGTACATAGTACATCATCACCTGTACAGAACTTCAGCAACAAATTATCAACGTGGTCATCCTTATCGATTTCAACGATACGGAATGCTTCACTTTGTGCAATTTGCAATGCAATGCCGCTCGCCAATTTGTCACGTCCCTTTGCCTTCCTTTTGAGACTAGTTAATTCATCGATTACTATTGATGGTACAATTAAATCATAATATGATGGTAATAGCAGTTTAAGCTCTTCTACTACATCAACGCCTAATTGAATCATCATCATCAAAAATTTGTATCAACTACTGCTCTATGCTTTGATGATACCATAACCAATAAGCCTCCATCTAGCTCCTACTCTACGACTTAAAGCTACACGTTGACCCTTTTCTGCACATACCGGTAATTTCAATTGCACATCCACCTCATTGTTTCTTGCACTTGTTACAAGACCAACGGTAGTGGAAGTTCCAATGTTAATCATCAGGTTTTCAGAAGAATGTATCGGTTCAACATCAGTTTCATTTTTTGTACCAACTACACGATCAAGTAAATGTGTTTCCATAGTAAATTCTTGTATCGTTGGTGGTAAAGTTCCAGGTTTACCTGCAATAGAACCAGATAATGAATCTGCTTTAGTTAATGCAGGGTCTAATAATAAAGCAACACCAATTAAACCTCCCGGAGCAACTTCATCAACGAAGTTATCAGCTGCTTCAAGTCCAGTAATGGTACTGGTTAAGCTTCTCCATTCAGATTTACCTTTCTGTTTGATCTGAATTCCCGGTTTAATTTCGATTTCATCACCGACTTTGAGTTTACCCTGTATAAGTGAACCTCCAATGATTCCACCATTGATTTTCTTTGGATGAGTACCCGGTTTGTTGATATCAAATGACCTTGCCACGTATAATTTAGGATTTTTACGTAATGATCTTCTAGGTGTTTTGATATGTTTTTGGATTGTTTCAATAAGAATATCAATGTTTGCACCCTGCTGTGCTGAGATAGGAATGATAGGCACACCTTCTGCACAGGTTCCTTTTACAAACTCCTTGATTTCGTGATAGTTCTCGATTGCTTTTTCCTTAGTAACTGTATCGATTTTGTTCTGCACCACGATAACATTCTTTACACCGATAACATCCAATGCCATCAGGTGTTCTTTGGTTTGTGGCTGTGGACATGGTTCGTTTGCTCCGATAACAAGTATTGCACCGTCCATAATAGCTGCTCCGGAGAGCATTGTTGCCATTAATGTTTCGTGTCCGGGTGAATCTACAAATGATACTTTTCTAAGTACTTCTGTTTTAGAACCGCAGTGTTCACAAGTTTCTTTAGTAGTGTAACATTGAGGTGAATCACATTCATTACAGATTTTGAATGTTATGTCAGCATAACCTAACCTAATAGAGATTCCTCTTTTTGCTTCTTCACTGTGTGTGTCAGTCCATATACCAGATAAAGCTTTGGTTAAGGTAGTTTTACCATGATCTACGTGACCTACTAATCCAATGTTTACTTCGGATTGTACTTTCATAAGTTACACCTCCATTCAGATATTAAATTATCAAAAAGTAGTAGATAATTTAGTACCTATTCTTCTTGTACTTCTTCTTCAGGTTCTGCAAAAATTTCAGCTAGTGTTTGTTCTCCTCTTTCTGAAACTTTAACATTGATTTGTGAAATATCATCTGCAATTGTGTTTCCACGTACAGTTTTTCTTCTTCTTAATCCTTTTTTGGTAGGTTTGAATCCTACACCTTCACTTACTAAACTTTTGAATCTT
>CADBRM010000098.1 GCA_902797085.1 uncultured Methanobacteriaceae archaeon | reverse complement strand
GGATATGCACCATTAGAAAAAAGTCCATTCAAACCAGATGCAGTAGTATTATATTGTAATCCTATACAAATAATGAAGATATCACAAATATTAAGACAAGCAACAGGTAAACGTTTACAGGCTGATTTTGGTGGAATAGCATCTTTATGTGCGGATGTAGTTTCAAAACCATATTTAACAAATGAATCCAACGTAAGTTTTGCTTGTAATGGTTCTCGAGGATTTACGGATATTGATGATAATGAACTAGTAATTGGTTTAACAATGGAAGATGTATTGAGCCTAGTAAATTACTAATTTTTTTCTATTTCTTTTTTTATTTCTAAATAATCTTTATAATGGTTGATATTTAATAATTCTAAATGATTGGCTTCTTTTAATGCATAAAATTCAACACCATCTTTAATCATTTCACGTAGTATTGGATTAAGATTGTCATCTTTTTTATTAATGTAATCATAAAGTAATTTTCCATAACAACAAAAGGGCATACCTAAACCTTCAGCACTGTCTAATTTGCCTATTTTTCTACGTCTTAAAATACTGATAGTGTTTTTAGGGTTAGAACTGTTTTCTAAAGTATTAATCATATCATTAATTGTTTTTGATGTTAACGTTGGTTGATCAGCTGCAGCAAATAAATAAAAATTATCCATATTTTCTTCTAATGCATTGGATATAGTTTTTGTTAATCCGACTTCTGGATTATTATTAATAACAATATTTACTTTATCAACTAACGAATAGTGGTCAAGTACTTCATAAATTTCATCTTTATAGTGGCCTAAGCAAATAATTACATTTTCAACATCAGAATTCAATACATTTTCAATAGTATGAACTAATAATGGCTTATTATTTATTTCTAATTTTAATTTATGAATTGGTGTTTTGTCCATTTCTATAAAATCGTTAATCATTCTAGAATTTTTACCTGCTGCGGTAATAATAGCATCCATTGAAATCATCTCAAAAAATAATTTAAAAAAAAGTTTTAAAAAGGGGGTTAACTGGATGTACTGTCTGAAGTTGAATTATCAATATATGTAGCGTTATCTCTAAGTTCATATATTTTGGTGTAGATTTTTGTATCTCCACTTTCTCCTTCAGTCCACATGACTATTTTTATTGGATAATCTCCTACATTAGAAACCAATACATCAATAGTTGGTCTGTATTCATAAAGTATAGCTTCATCAGCACCAGACATACCTACAGGTAATGGATTGCCTAAAGCTAATAATGCTGATCTTAAAGATCTTCCCGGAGGACAAACTCCGTGAGTTGCACTTCCTGATGCGGCTTCAGATTCAGCAATTGAAGTGAAACTAACATTTTCTTTACCATGGGCAGAACCGTGTGGTGGAACAATGGTGTTATTCCATCCATTTGCAAATTCTTTAGCATTAGCTGCACGTATTTCAGTTGGATAACCTGCCAGATACTCAACATAACTTAATCCTGAACTTACATTAACTTCAGTTGCGTTGTGGTAATAAACCATTACCGGACAACCTGGAGTATAGTTACGCATATAAGCATAAGCATCTTCACCGAAAAGATGTATGATGTTTTCTTTTCCATGTACACTTGCTCTTCCATCACTAAAGTTTCCAAGGTAATAATCAACAGTAACATTTTGTCCATCTTCTGCTGAGTCAAACCAGGTTTTTAATTCTTCAGATGAAACAAAATCTGTTGGTACAGTGTTATTGTTTATTTCACTACCGGCAACAGTTTTAATAACTTTGTCGTTTTGAACAAGATTAATTGAGTCACCAGATTTTACTGCATAAATATCTGAATATTTGTATCCCCAAACCATTCTGTCGGTTTTGTTAACACTAATTTTACCGTGCTCATCCATTTCAACTTTTGCAATTCCATCTAATTTGCTGGAAATATGTCCATCTGCAGTTATGTAACTATTATTATTAATAACGTCCATTGGTGCAGCACCAGTTGCTAATGATGTGAAAACTGTAAATATATTTCCATGAATTAATGGCCTTACAATATTTAGTGGATTGGCAGCTAAAGGTTCTTTACGCATGGTATTACTATCAATAAGTAAATCTCCTGGAATTACTGTGGTACCATTTACTGCATTAATACTGTCAGTACCTGTTTCACCGGCAGTATAAACATGGCACATAAGACCAGAAGCGAGTACGGTGATAATAAGTACTCCAATTAATACATAAGGGTCGCTCAGTTTTGCCATTTATGTGTAAACCTCTCATTTTTTTAATAATTTGTTATAAAGATAAATAAAGATAATAAAAGTTTAAATAATTTATTATTAATTATTATATATATTGATGGTAATTAATATTATTTTTTAATAAAGGTTCATTCAAAAAAATTAAAGTAAGGGGTTTATTTTAATTGGGATGTGATTTCGGTGATTTTTGCTTGACCATTTCCGCCAATGAATATCTTTTTATTGTGCTGTGTATCAATAAAGCTAATTAAATCTTTAATTCGTTTAATAACACGAAGATCCTTGGTATACCCCAATTTATTTAGGTACTGTACATAATCATAGGTAACATCATCTAAACCGGGGAATATAACCAGAGTATCTGGAGCATATATTTTTATATAATCTAGAATATTGAACCTGCATTTTTCATGTTTTCTGGGAGTACCTATAATCAAAGTATCAAAACGTTCTTCTTCAAGAACGGCTTTAAGAGCATCAACATTATCTGTTTTACCAGAAACAATTTCATTGTCATTATAATTTATTTTGATAGTTCTGCCTTCAACAGATTCAAATGTCTCTAAATATTTTATAATATCACGTTCTTTTATACCTAGTTCAATACAAGTAACTCTGGCAGCTTCAGCATTCTGAAGATTGAATGAACCAAATAAATTTAAGTCATGTTGATATCTGTCAAACAATAACGTTTTATCACATTTATCTTTGATTTTTAATAAGTTTGGATCGTTTTGATTTAAAACAGCGACTTTATTTTTAATAAATTCACCCATTTCTTCAGTATAATGTTCGATAGAACCATGAATATCCATATGGTCAAAACCAATGTTTGTAGTAACAACCAAATCAATATCAAACACATACTCACAAAACTCTAAAGTCATATCACATACTTCAATAACCATATAATCATAATCATCTTCATTAGCTCTTAATAGTAAATCATTATAGCCAGAGAATCCTCCGCCCCCGTTACCACCAAGAACTACCTTATAACCTGCTTTATTAAGTATATGATAAATCATGTGACTTGTTGTGGTTTTACCATTAGTTCCAGTAACTGCTATTGTTTTGATATCTTTGTGTTTGGTAAGAACATCAGATATGAATATTTTTTTATCAATAACTTTTTTAGAAATATCCTTGGAAAATAAACTAGGACTAATGGAGACTGCATCTGATTTAAAGATTTTATCTAAGTTATGGCTACCAATTTCTAAGTCTAATAAATTATTATCAAAGTTACTTTCATTTAATATCTTTAAATCAATATTACGATTAAGATCTGAAGAATATACTTCATATCCTCTCTCTAATAGAGCAACAGTCGCTTGTTGTCCTTCAACACCTAAACCTACAACACTCACATGCATATTATTGTACCCTCAAAATTTATTATATAATACTTTTAGTTTTGTTAATATTTACATTTTTAATAATAATTAATTTCTCTTTGAAAGCCACCTTTTAAATACATTGATTTTAATAATAATTATCATTGATAGAAAAATTTATGAATGGAAATTTTGTAATATTTGTTAATTAAGATTTTTTTTAAAAGATGTTTAAGTTACTATTAATCAAAATTTAGGGAGTTTTGTTTAGAATGAAAAATTTAACAAAAGAAATACTTAAAAAAATAAATGATGTTAAACAACCAATTAAAATTATGCACGTATGTGGTTCACACGAACATACCATCATGTATAATGGTATTCGCTCAATGTTACCACCAGAAGTACAAATTGTGGCAGGTCCTGGGTGTCCCGTATGTGTAGTACCGGCAAGAGAAATAGATGAATGTGTAGCACTGGCAGAACAGGGAGTAACAGTAACGATCTTTGGGGATATGTTAAGAGTTCCAGGTACAGAAAAATCATTAGCAGATGCAAAAGCTGAAGGTGCAGATGTAAGGATAGTTTACGGTATTGGAAATGCGGTAGATATTGCAAATGAAACCGATAATGAAGTAGTATTTATGTCAGCAGGTTTCGAAACAACAGCACCTACAACAGCTAGTGAAATGTTAAATAATCCTCCTGAAAATTTCTCAGTATTGAGTAGTCACAGATTAATCCCTCCAACATTAGACTTCTTGGTACATGATGAAGTAAAATTAGATGGACTTGTAGAACCGGGACACGTATGTACTATTATAGGTACAAAACCATTTGATTATTTATCCGAAGATTATGGAATACCACAAGCAGTAGCAGGATTTAATCCTTTAGATATATTATATGCCATATATTTAATTTTAAAACAGAAAAAAGAAGATAATCCTCGTGTACAAAATGAATATAAACGTGCAGTACGTGAAGAAGGAAATGTAAAAGCAATAGCAGCTATGGAAGAAGTGTTCGAAGTAACCACTAAGGAATGGAGAGGGTTCCCTGAAATACCAAATTCTATTTATGAACTTAAAAAAGAATTTGATGACCATAATGCAAGGAAAAAATTCGATATGGACTTACCGGATAGTCATAATGTACCTCAAGGATGTATTTGTGGACCAATTTTAAGAGGAATGGCAAGACCGGAAGATTGTAAATTATTCCGTGGAGAATGTAATCCGTTACATCCTATTGGTGCATGTATGGTAAGTAAAGAGGGTACTTGTAATATTGCTTACAGATATTCCAAAATGGATGATTAAATAGAGTTGATATAATGGAGTCTGTAGTTGATGACATAATACAAAAACTTTCTAAAGAAGTTGATTATTCGGAAGTATACATGGATAAGGAAAAAGCAACTGAAATATCTGCAGTCAATGATAAAGTGAATTTTGCTAAGGAAGAGGATACGACCGGAATTGGTGTAAGGGTAATTAATAATCAACAACAAGGGTTTGCTTATACTACAAACATTAACAGGATAGATGAAGTAATACAACAGGCAATTAAAAACTCCAAACTAAATAATCCCGATGAAAACGTTGCAATAATAGAAAAACCCTCAGGGTATAAGAATGTACCCGGATTATACGATAAAAAAATTGAAGATGTTACATTAGCACAGGCAATACAAACTTGCAACGATTTAATTGGGATGGTAAAAGAAAAAGATTGTGATCCTACATCCATTGAATATGAAGTAGCAATAGGACAAACTATTATCGCAAATTCAAATGGGGTATTTGCAACAGAAGAACAAACCAGTTCCGGAGTATCAGTTTCTGTAAATGCACCTGATGGTGAAGGATTTTCTAGTGCATATGCATATGATATAAGCAGAGGAACTGATTTGGAATTGGAAAGGATAGTACAGGAATCCACAGATTTGGCTAAAAATTCTCGAAATGGTTTACCTACAGAAACTAGGACAACAGAGGTATTATTGGATTACTTTGCAATAACCTCTTTACTGGGAACATTCTTCTCAGCATTAAGCAGTGAAAATACTCAACGTGGACGTTCTTACTTCAAGGACAAAGTTAACGAAGTGGTAACGTCAGAAACATTTTCATTATATGATGATGGGACAATACCTGGAGCGAATTCTTCTTCCAAATTTGATGATGAAGGAACTCCAACACAAAAAACAGACTTGATTAAGGATGGGCTTTTGAACTCATTTATTTATGATACTTATCATGCAAATAAAGAGGGAAATGATGTAACAACCACGGCTAATGCAAGAAGAGCAGGATATAGTTCAGTACCTAATGTTGGTTTCACAAATCTAAAGTTAGATTTTAAGGAACTTACTCCTATAACTGATATTAAAGATGCAATATCCGTAAACAGTGTCATGGGTGCACACACAGCTAATCCAATAACGGGGGATTTTTCAGTAGAGGCAAGAAATGCTTTTGAGATTAAGGATGGTGAAATTAAGAATCCAATCAAAAAGGCAATGATTTCGGGTAATATATTTGATATTATGAAGACAGCAACTGCTGCAACAAAGGAAACAAGACAATTAGGTTCAACAATAACTCCAAAAGTATTGGCAAAAAATTTAAGAGTCATTGGTTAAACTAGTTTAAAACTTTTAAATTAACTTAACCTCCCTAATTATTTTCTAATTTTAATATAATTCTAATTATTAATATTCTTAAGATTTTTAAAAAAATATCTTAGAATATAAATATTAGAAAGAATATAACAATATTTAATATAAAATTCTAATTTACGACATGCTAGAATATTTTAAGATAAGGGTATTCTAATTTTTAATTAAATTTTATTCGTATAATCAGTAATTATTTTAAAAAATAAAAGGAGTAACGGAAATGTTTTGTAAAAAATGTGGGTCTGAAATAGTCGAAGGCGGACAATTTTGTTCAAAATGTGGATCACCGGTTAATGAACAATTTGAAACAGAAAAATACGATCCATTATTAGAATTGGAAGAAGAACGTGTAGAAGAAAATGTCATTTGGCAGGAAGCACCATTGGATGAAGATACAATTATTATAGAAAAACCATTAAACGAAGAAACACCAAAAGCACCAGTAATTGAAGATCCAATAATTAAAGCACCACTAATTGAAGAACCAGTAATTGAAGAACCATTAGAAAAAGTTGAAAAACAGGAAACTAAACTTAAAGAAAACGTGGCTCAAGGTTTAAGAGCAGCAAAATCAACCATAGCTAATCCAATTAAACCAAGAAAACGTATTAAACCAAAAACTACAAAAACAATAGAAACTCCTAAACCAGTTAAAGCTGATGAAGAAGTCATAATTCCAGAAACTATCGGGTCAGAAAAGGTACAAGCAGCAACAAAACAAATAAAAGAAGAAATTCCTCAACAAGTAGAAACAATTGTAGAAGAAGTTGTTGAAACTCCTGTTGTTGAAGAGGTTCCTGTTGTTGAAGAGGTTCCTGTTGTTGAAGAGGTTCCTGTTGTTGAAGAGGTTCCTGTTGTT
>CADBRM010000097.1 GCA_902797085.1 uncultured Methanobacteriaceae archaeon | reverse complement strand
GTAATTTACAATACTGACGCTTCATTTGATAAATTACCAAAGACTGAAGAAAAACAGGAAGAAAAAACAATTTCAGGTAAAGATGGACTATATTATGTTGATGAAGGTAAGGCATACTTTGAATATTTGGAAGATGGAAAAATAATTGAAATATCATCCACCAATCCTGACCTTATCGAACATATTATAGCATAAAAATAGGATAATTCAATCGATTATACCTATTCTCTTTTTTTTTAAAAAAATAATATTTATACTACTTTTCTTAGCAGTACGCTTGTATTGTTGGTATTTCCTATTGGAAGTAACATAATTTCTTTATGGAATCCCCTTAGGATGGTGTCTGTCAATGGGGCATAGAGGATTGCTCTCATTCCACTGTAGGTTCTTACAAGTACAGGTATTTTTTCGTCAACAAGTTCCCATACATTTGCAAATACCCTTTCCTTTGGTTCTGCGAATGCTGCAACCATCAGTATATCATAATCAATGTCTTTGATTGTTGTTTCGTCTCCTACTATTATTTCTATACCGTCACTTAATCCTAACCTGTCAATTACTTTTCTTGATAATTCTGCTACATCCTCCTGTATTTCTATTCCAATACATTTACATCCAAATTTTTGTCTAAATAATATGAGTGTTAATGGTAATGGTCCGCTTCCTATGAATACAAAGGTTTTGTCTTCATGCCAGTGTGCGAGTTTGGATTCGTTCGTAAGTAATCCTTCATATCTTTCATAGAAGTGGAATGTGTCTAGTGTAGCTTGTGGATTGTCCGAGTTAATTATTTCGTTTGCATTATTTGTTTCCAGTCTTGCTCCAATGTATAGGTAGAATTTTCTGATGAGTTTTAGTGCTTTGTTCATCTTTTCATCATCTAATATGTGTTTTGCTGAGTCAAAGTCTATTGTTTCATCGTGGGCTATTACTTCGATTTCATCCAATAGATTTATTATCTCATCCAAATCTACGGAATTCAGTGAGGACAAGTCATCTATTTCCTCTACTCCATATTTTTCCAGTTTAGTTGCTATTTCTTCGATTTTTGGCCAATATTTCCAACAACTCATAATTAATCACTAGTTAGTTTATATCTATTTTTGTATATTTATAATTTATTAATATTATTGATATTTGTAATAATAATGTGCTAATTATGATAATAAACAGGTGTGTATTCCTTTATTTTTGGGAAAAAATATGAATAACTGTAAAAAAAAGTGTTGGGGGGATGTCACTTATGGCTATCATTATAATTTGATGATAAATAAGTCGACTTTACTGCCTAAATAGTCATAGCTTGACTCATATTGTCCCTTATTTTTCAGAATGGTCTTTATTGATGCCTTGTTGTCATGCATGGATGATAATTTTACTTCATCCATCCCTATTTGCCTGGCTCTTTCCAGAATCAGTCCCAACATCTTTGTAGCGTAACCCTTTTTTCTTTGTGAAGGTCTGACACTGTATCCGATGTGTCCAAAATCATTTAAAAAGTCGTTCAATTCATGTCTAAGACAGATTATTCCTACAGGATGTCCCGATTCGAAGGCAAGATATGTGTCTGTTGTTACCCAATCCTTGGAAACAGTGGAGGAATTGCTATTTTTGATTACATATTCTAGCCATTCATCAATGTTATCAATCTTATCCAGCAGTTCTCCACCCGGAATTGTATTTTCGCTGCTGTCCATGAATTCCTTTTTAAAATTCATAATTTCATTTTTATAATCCGAAGATACTTTAACCAGTTTAATATCTGTCATCTCCTATGTGCTGAATTTTTTTAGGATTTTCCGTGGTTTGGTATTTCTTCCTTTGTTCAAATGTATTTTAAATGTATGTTCGCCCTTGTTCAGGTCACTGATGTCATATTTGAAGTGACATCGGCCATTATCCAATTCTTTATGTTCAACTTCCAGGTCATCGATGGAGATTATATACTCACATTCAACGGGTATTTTTCTTAGATCATTGAATTCTGCAGCGTAGCTTAGGAGGTTTTCTCCGGTGTCGAATTCCATTTCTTTTACTGTCAGTGGAATGTATATCTGGTCGTATGAGGAAATGATTTGGTATACACTGTTTTCTAAAGTATTTTCTCCACGTATTTCCAGTGTCAAATCCGGATTGAACCATTCAAGGAGGGCCTTGTTAAAAAATCCCTTATCATCATATAAGAAAATTTCCCTATAGTATGTTATCAGTGGTGTAACTATTTGTTCGGTGTTCGTATCGTGTAGGAAAAGCAATTTTTCTTCACTGATGCTATTTGGATTAATTATGTATCTTGATTTATGATTGGAGAATTCTCTGAATTCAAGGGGTATCTCTTCATTATCCAATTCTGCATATTCATCCATAGGTTTTACATCTAATGAATCATAGAAGTAAAGCTTGTCTCTTAGTTTTTCATCATAGGACCAGCTTTTCTTTGTTACAAGGTTTCCTCTATGTTTATAGGGGGTTATTTTCAGTTTATTCAATAATTCATTGGTATATTCCTCAATTTCCTTTTCTTTGCTGATGTCGTGTAAGATGTATGCAACAATTTTTATTGTGGCTTCTTTTGATATTTTAGTATCGTTTTTGAGATAATCTTCTTCGTCAATAACATCTATCAGGTCTGTAACGTATTCATTGATGCTATCTATGTGTCTGATTGGATTGGCGTTATTGGGAAATGGCAGATATTCATTTAATACAATGCTTTTATCAGGTAATAGATAGAATTTGTAATTTTTTCCAATTTCTTTGAAGTAATGGTACTTGGATTTCATCATGTCCCTGAATTTTTTTGTATCAAACCTGCTCTCATACATCCTATCGTAATGTTGTTTTAATTCTTGTGTTTTATCGTTTACATGGAATAAAACATTATCCTTTCCCATGAATGTGCTTTTCAGACCTTCAAAGTAATGGTCCATACTTTCAAATAATGAGAATTCTTTTTCTATTATGATGTCCTTGTAGTTTTCGGTGGATATGATTAATTTTAAGGTGTATTCTCCATTTTCGTAATTTGTCATCGGATATGTCAGTTCATATTTTCCATCCTTAATCTCTTCAGTTTTTATCCTTTCATCATCTATCAGAATCTGTATTTTTGCATCAACAGGTATTTGCCTGTAGTCATATACATCTACTGACAGTTTTAGTTCATCAAGATTCACGTCGAAATTGGTTATTTTTGCCAGTTTTGGATATATTGCTTTGTAGTCTTCATCAATCATAGGATATTTTGGTAAGTTTAGGAATCGTTCTGTTCTGATTTCTATTACATAATCTGGTTTATAGTAGTCTATCAGGTCTTTGTTAAAAATCCAGTGATCCCAGTATAGAAATACTTCTCTGTAGTAACTGAATATTGCTTGTGTTAGTTGTATCGTCGATGAATCTCTGATTATCAGGACTTTTTTGTCTGAGATGCTGTCTGGGTTGTATATGTGTTCGGATTCTCTTATGGAAATGTATCTGAATTCGTATGGCACTTCCCTTTCTTCGCAATCATCTTTTAGGATAACTTTTTGTACAGGAATTTTCAGATTTTTATGGTATAGTTTGTTTCTGTTGAATGACCAGTTTATCACAGTAAAAAGATCGCCTAAGTGTGTACCCTCCTTTAAGGATATGTGTTTGGTTATTTCTTCCCTAACTTTTTCATAGTTTTCATTATGCATCTTTGATATTATGTATGGCACTATTTTTAGTGATGAAAGATTTGTGATGTGTGTATCATTTTTTAGGTAGTCCTCTTTAGTCATTATGTCTTTTAAATCAATCACATAATCTTTTAATTGGTCTACATGTCGGTATGCCTCATCTGTCTTGAAGGGCAAATATTCTCTTAGAACCACACTCTTGTCGGGTATAACAAATAGGTTGTATTTTATGCCTCTGTTTTTGAGGAAGGTTCTCTTAGATTTGATGCTTTTTTTGAATTTTTCATAATCTATCTGTGCTGTGAAATTTTTATCATAGTGTTGTCTGATTTCTTCATTCTTGTCGTTTACTAGGAAGAAGTAATCCTCTTTTCCTATCATGGTACGTTTTAGACCTTCAAAATAGGAATTCATGTCCCGTTTTATTGTCTGTTCAATTGTGTTTTCATCCGTCTGTATTTTTATATCGAGCCTGTTGTCTATGGTGAGTTTTAATGAGTGTTCATAGTGGTATTTGCCGTTTATTTTTGTTGTGAGGGTCTGTTCATTGTTTATGATTATGCTGCACGTTGTTTCTTTGTCACTTTTTAAGTCTAGAATCAGGGTGTTTTCTTTTATTTCCATATTGCTTAGGGTGACACTCTCTTTTTGTTTCATAATAATCACAGGCCGTTGTTTGGATTAAGTATATTTATGTATATTGCTGTTATTAATTATCGTTATGATTTTTTTTATTTTTTGTATTATTTATAATGATTAATCATAACATTTATATACATCTTAATTCGTATTATTATATAAGGAATTAATCAATAAAAAGAGCATTATCTTTAAATCGGGAGATTAGTTTCTAATTTTAGGTATTTTAAGAATTAGATATATCTATAATGGAGATTTATCAAATAAGATATATATCATAATTTTTTAATATCTAAAAAAAATATATATTTATGTCTTAATAGGTGAGTAAATGTTAACAATAAATCATAGTATATGCCCAGAATGCAGTATGGGTTGTGGTTTAAATTTAATTAGTAAAGATGGAGAGATAGTAGGAGTAAATCCCTATAAAAATCATCCGATAAACGAAGGAAAAAATTGTAAAAATTCAATAGATAACATAAACACCATAAAATCAGCTCCCAAAATAAGTGAATATGATTATAATCAAAAAATTACTGAAAGTGTAGAACTGTTAAAAAAATATGACAGCAATGATGTAACGATAATCACTTCAGGAAAAACTGATAATGCAGACCTGGAAAAAATTGTTGATTTTGCACAGGAAAAGGATTATAATATAGTGGCCTATGAAAATAACTTTACAAAGATTGATTCGGAATTGATTCCAACATATGAGGATGTGGAAAAGTCTGATTTGATTATTAGCATAGGTGATGTTTACAGAAATAATTCATTAATAGCTAGAAGAATAATACACGCTCAACAGAACAATGCTAAAACTATTAATATCAACGTAACCGATAACCTTGCAGGATACAATAGTGATGAATTCAAGAAAATAGAATCCTATGATGAAATAATTAACGTATTAGAAAAAATAGAAACAACAAAAGACACAATAATAGTCATTAATGATATTAATTCAACAGAAAATTATGAAAAAATAGGGGAATATGTCAAGGAAAAGGGTATAAAGATATTAACATTATACAAACATCCGAATACATTTTCAGTATTAAACACGATACAATGTGTTCAGAAGGAAGAATTAATGGAAAGTATCAACAATTCAAAATTATTGCTGGTCATTAATGAGGAATTATCTGAAATATTGGATGACGAATGTCTTGAAAATAAGGATATCATCAAATTATCTTCAACAGATGCCGATGCAATACCAATAAGGGCATGGTATGAAAAAGACGGTAGTTTTACTAATTCGGAAGGATTAACACAGGAATTTGAGGATGCTGTGCAGAATGAAGATAATCAAATAAAAACAATATCTGAAATACTTACATTGGTAGGTCAGGAAATATAGTGGGGTGTTATAATGGAATATTTACAAGTTAAGTCAACAAATCCTGAAATATTGGAGGGGGGAGAAAATGGTGGAGCAGTAACTGCAATACTATTGTCCTTACTGGAAAATGAGGATGTTGATGGAATCCTTAACATGAAAAAGCATGATGATGTATATGATGGAATGCCTTCATACATCACCACCCCGGAAGAACTATTGGAAACTACAGGTTCATTGCACTGTGCACCAATAATGACTGCAGATATCATAGCAAAATACCTGAAGGACAGCAAGATAGCCCTGACAACAAAACCTTGTGATGCAATGGCAATAGATGAAATCATCAAGAGAAATGGATTGAACAGGGACAATATCTTCATGATAGGCCTTAACTGTGGGGGAACAGTAAGTCCTCTAAAGGCTGAAAAGATGATAGAGTTATACTATGATGTAGATCCGAAGGATGTTGTCAGTGAAGAGATTAATAAGGGAAAGTTTATCATCGAATTGGCCAATGGTGAAGAGAAGGATGTCAAGATTGATGACTTGGAACTTGAAGGATATGGAAGACGTGAAAACTGTCAAAGGTGTGAATTAAAGATTCCAAGAAAGGCTGATATAGCATGTGGAAACTGGGGTTCAAGTAAGGGATACACCTTCGTGGAAATAAACACTGAACGTGGTGAAGAAGTTATACAGAATGCAATAGATAAGGGTTACATCGAGGTAAAGGAACCTTCCGAAAAACAGGTTGCTATAAGAAAAAAAGTAGAGAATGTCATGATAAAGATGGCTAAAAAGAAACAGAAAGCACAGTTGGAAAAAGAATACCCTTCACCTGACGAATTGCAGGATATCCTGACAAGATGTATTAAATGCTATCGTTGTAGGGATGTATGTCCAATCTGTAACTGTAAGGTTTGCTCATTGGAAAAGGAATATCTTCAACAGTCACCTGAAGAAAAACCTGATCCATTGTTAATGCACGGAATACGTATGGGACACATGGCATTTTCATGTATAAACTGTGGACAGTGTGAAGACGTATGTCCTGTAGAAATTCCATTAGCAAAGATTTATCAAAGAGTACAATTGAAGTATAGGGAAGAAACAGGATATGTTCCTGGTGTAACTAGTGGAAAACCGCCAATGTATAGTCCAGATAAAGAGGAAGTAGCAGAATAGAGGAAGTGAATAATATGGAAGAGAAGAAAATTATTGGTTTTTGTTGTAATTGGTGTTGTTATGGTGGAGCAGACAATGCCGGAACGGGTAGGATGAGTTATCCACCAAACATCAGAATTATCCGTGTAATGTGTTCTGGAAGGATTAATCCCGATATGATATTCAAGGCATTCCATGAAGGTGCTGATGGAGTGTTTGTTGGAGGCTGTCACTTGGGTGACTGTCACTATGATGCAGGAAACTATAAGTGGAGAAGAAGGGCACACCTGATCAGATTTATTCTTGATGAAATGAATATTGATCAGAGACGCTTCAAGCATGAATGGGTATCTGCATCTGAAGGTTCCAAATTCCAGAAATGTATTACAGAATTCTATGATGAGTTATGTCAGATTGAAGAATAGCTCTTCTTTACTTTTTTTTATTTAAAAGGATAAGTATTATTTTAATCAGATATTTCTATAGGTCTTAAAATATTTTATTCAAGTGGTGAATATGGTTGAGTATACTATAGAAAGATTTGAAAAGGTTACTGATCTTAAGTATTTTTATGAAAATTATGTTGACTTTGAATTTACCGAGGGGAATGTTCAAAGTGCAGTAGTTATGATGTAAAGTGGAGTTGTCCAAGATTTGACTTTGACGTCAGGGATATTTGGACTGGATATCAGAATATTAGGTTGATTATGCTTAAAATTACTTTTACTGAAGAGTTCAAGAAAAGAAATCTGTCCTATGCTGAGTTTAGGGAGAATTCAAGGAACTTGTTCCAGAATGAAAAGAGGAATATTTACGGGAAATGCTTGATGGGGAAGAAAGATTGGGTGGGTTGTATCTGGCGTGTGGTCCATGCAACCTTTGTTCTGTCTGTTCAAGGGTTGATGATGAGCCTTGCAGAAATCCTGAAAAAAGACGTTACGCTATGGAATCAGTTGGGACCAATGTCATTAATACTGTCCGGGACTTCTTTGACGTTACGCCCCAATGGATTAGTGAAGAGTCAAAACCCGATTATCATATTTTCCTCAATGCTATATTGTACTAGGATATTTCTTTTTTTTACTTTTCCTATTTTTTTTCGGTACTATGATGGTCTTTTGGATTTTTATTTTATTTTTATTTTATTTTTAAAGTCCACTTTTTGATAAGAATTTAGTGTTATTGTCCTATTTTCAGGTAATTTTCTCATTTTTTCTAATTAATGTTCTTTTATATTAACATATTTTTTTTGTTTTTATCAAAAGTTGGAATATATTAATAGAAAAATTTATATATAAGTTATTCCAAACTATACTATAGAGTACGAGTCACGGGATAGTGTCACAACAATCGTTCATAATTAAAGCTCCTTAAACTTTAATTGTTGTGGTGGGGATGTGATGGTAGGTAAATTAATACAACATTGCAATAATTGATTTTATCATTATAATTGTGGGTATTGTCGTATTCTAGAGTTATTCATTTCAATCATCTTAAATTTTTTTTCAATAACTCACGGATTAATAATTCATTTTAATCATATCCCAAAAGGGAAAAATAATTTGTATCATCTAAATAAACGGATTATCCGGAAAGAATTTTTTTTATTCTTTCCTATTTTTTTTATAATCCTTTTTTTTTATTAGGACATATGCATATCTGGGTAAAGATTTTGTTGTTTTGTAAGCTTTTTCTGTTCAAAATATCCTAATATTATTTTACTTAAACCATGTTAATGAAGAAAATATATCTATACTTTAATATTATTAAAAAATAATATAATAATAAAGTGGTGATATAATGAAATTCTATCTTATCAATGGAAGTAACAGAAAAAAATTCAATACTGCACAATTACTTGATGCGGTAGCAGAAGGAATAACCGATGAAATAGAAAAACAGGAAAAACAGGCTGAGGTAGAGATAATAGATTTATACAACATCAATTATAAGGGATGTAAATCATGTCTGCATTGTAAAAAAATAGATGGAAAATATTATGGAACATGTCCTATAAAGGATGATCTACACACGCTACTACCAAAGCTGTGGAAAAGCGATGCAATAGTATTCGGAAGTCCGATATATTTCGGAAATGTTACTGGACAGATGAGATCATTCCTGGAGAGGTTAATCTTTCCAAAATTTGTATACGGCAAGGAAACGCTGGCCAAGAAAAAACCCACAGCATTCATATATACAATGAATGTAACCAAGGAATTTAGTGATGAACAGTACACCCAATCTGTATATTCAACTATAGAACGCTTTATAGAATATACGTTTGGAAAGCCGTACTCATACAAAGCATATGACACATATCAGTTCAAGGATTATTCATTGTATGAACATTACATTTTTGATGTGGATGCAAAGAAGAAACAGAAAGAGGAACAATTCCCTAAAGATTTAGAGGAAGCATATAATATTGGAGTACAACTGGTTCATGATGCCTTAAAAAAAAGGATAGGCTAATTTCACCTCCTTCTAATACTTTTTTTAATACATATCCTATTTTTTTCAACTTATTCCTGTAAAATATACATTTATTATCAAAATTGTTATAAATAAACTAATCCATAAATAGATATATCTAAGTATATATTTTTTGAAGTGATTAATATGGGATTATTTGACAAATTAGAAGTTAATCCGCGATTACGGGAACCCATTAATCAGGGATTGGCTATAGGAATAGCGATGGTAGATGATATAGGAAAAGCGTCGGTGGAGCTTTCACAAAGTAATTTGATAATTAAATCATATACAACAAATCAAACACTAAAGATTCCATTGTCCGATTTGGATTTTGCCAGTTATTCTACGGGAAATTTTCTGGTGGAGGATAAGATTCATCTTGGAGTATCAGGAAGACAATACTCAATAGCAAGCACAAATAATAACGAAACAGAGCTACGAAATTTCTATGAAAACATATTAAAAGTCAAGGAAAACGAAAAACCTAGAGTAAAATATGAAAACAAGGAAGAGATACATCATACCATAATAGAAAGGGGATATCCAATTAACCAAGAACAGAAAGAGGAAGAACCTGAGGATAGTGAACCTGAAACACATCATGAAAAATTTGATCCTGCAGAGGAAATAAGAAAATATCATTCACTAATGAAGGACGGTATAATCTCGGAGAAAGAATTTGAAAATAAAAAAGAGGAATTGCTTAATTACAAATATCAGTAGGAGGCATGATGATGAAAATACATCAAATAATAGCAGTACTGGCTATGGTATTTGGATTGGGTGGTGCATTTGTAGCTTATTCTTTTTCAGGACTCAGTGCAGAACTGATAACCAACGGTTCAATCTCACTTGTTTCAAGTATTTTGGGATTGTTGGGTATATACCTTTTTGAAAAAGACTACAAAATCGCAATAGTTCAATATATCATATGTGGAATAGGAGTATTGGTAGGAACAAGTTTATTTGGAATATTGGGATTCATATTCTATTTAATGGCAGCAGTAATAGCATACATGGAAAGGGATAAGGGAGGATATATTTCATCCAATGGATTGGAGGATGCACATTTCTTCGGTGAAGAAAGTGAAATCAGACGCAGATATAGTAACTTCCCAAAAAATACAAATAACAGCACAGTATATTGGATAATACCAACAGTATCAGTAATAATTATCATATTGGTTGGAGTTTTAGGCGGATTAAGCTATGCTAATGATATGCAAGCAAAATCCGACGGCATAGAACTTACAAACTTGTCAAGTGACATTAAAGTTGAATACGGTTATTATACAGGTGGAGTACAAGGAATTCTTAAAAGCCAAAGGGACTTGGACAATGTACAAATCAAGGGACTGTGGTACTCCGAAAGTGGAGCACAAATAGATGAAACTTATGATTCAAGTTTAATTAGTGATATCAAGGCTAATCATGAGTATAATATTAACATTCCATATTACAAACCATCAAATGACAAACCGAAACATGTGGAAATACAAGTATATGAATCCTTTGATGACAAACCAATATATTCAAAAAATATTACTTTTAACTAAGTAAATTGAGGGAAAATAACTGTTGACTAATTTATTGTCCTATTTTTCCCTAAAAACTTTTTTTGTAAAATCTTTTATAATATCATTTAACTAATTCATTTAAATTAATAATAAATAATTGGAAAAACATATTTATTACTATAAATTTTCAGGTTAAAACATGGACGTATTTGACAGATTCTTAATAGGAGACACGGGAACGATAGACTGGTGTTTTGACAACACCCATTTTATTCAAAGATTAAACAAGTACAGGATATCAAGGGATTTCATAGTTGACACGATACTTGAAGAAGAACCTTTAAGGTATGATACCAGTGGTCCCGGAAAGTATGAAGTAGTATTCAAGGCTCCACAGAACAAGGAATATAAGGAAATCAGGGTAATATTTGCCTGTCAGAACAATAGGATTGACCTTCTAACGGTTATACCAGAGGGAAGGACACAAAGACAAAAAAACAGGTATGCCGATGAGGACTATAAAAACCTTGAGAAGATGCGTAACAAGGCATATGCTAAGAGAAAGAAATTATACTAAAAATATTTACTAAACAAGTTCTATCTTTTCTTCAAAAATAGGTTATTTCTTCTTAAAAATTGTTACATAAAAAATTTCCAACCATAACCTCCACAGTTACATTCTTTTTCTAATTAAAGTTAATACAATTCATATATGGATTAACAGATTATTGCTGAATGTTTTTACACTTAATCATGAAGGAACGACTTTTTTTTTTGATTAAAACTGTGTTGATGCTGATTCGAATTACTTTATAAAATTACAAAAAAAACTTGATAAAAAAAATCTGGTGATTCTATTGGTATAAAAAAAGTCATTAAATAGGCTATTAAATCATCACAGAATTAAAAATAAGTCTTAATTGCTTCTATAATAATAGATAATCCGAAGATTTGGATTTGGATTTTAGTATTATTTTATAATGTTAAAAATAGGCTTTGCAGGTATTCTTTTGTTGTAAATAATAAATATAAATATTAAATCAAACAAACAACTGACCATATAAGGATTTTTCTTCAACAAAACGGAAGGATGTATATGTTAAATTATAAAAGGATATTGTTAGTAATAATATTATTGGCCATGTTTTTTTCTTTGACAATTGTCAATGCTTCTGATGCGGTCTTTTCTACCGAAGAAGCCTCTGACGCATTCTCAGAAAGCAATTCAGGTACTGCTGTCATGGCTGACTACACATCAGGAGATGATGTTAAAGAAATCACTAAGAATAGTCAGATAGGGGCGTCTACAAAAACGGGCACTGCAGGTAATAATATTATTTATGTAGCAAACAATGGGGATTCTTCAATAAATACTACAAGTATGTCAAATCCAACAACGTTTGATAACGCTTTTAATATTTTAAGAGAAAATTCAACAATATACTTGGAAGGCACAGCAGAAGAGACAATTTATGATATTGAATCTATTATTTCAACAGCAGACAATACTGATGTGAAAAATGTTATAGTAACTACATCTGCAGACAACAACATTATATTACGTTTTTCATCGGATGCTTATTTCCTAAACAGTTTCCATAATATTAACGTCAGCAATGTTGTTTTCACGAATAACGGCAATCCTGGCTCTACAATGCTTCGTAATTCAGGATTTATGAACTTTAATAATTGTTCATTTTATTATAACGGTACTGATTCAGCATCAAGTCTGTTCTATAATGCAAATGTTTCAACATTAACCAATTGTAAATTATATTCAGTTAACAGTCAAGTGACATATAGAACTATTTATAATGAGGGTACACTTACATTAAACAATTGTTCTATCTTCAATTTCAATGATACATCAAGAGAAGGGGTTTTCTATAATAAGAATGTTCTGACAATGAATAACTGCAGTGTTTATTCAATCAATACTGCATCAAGTCTTGGAATGTTCACCAATGAAAATGAATTAATATTGAACGGTTGCAGGATTTACAATATTACTACAGCTTCAAAATATGGTGTTATTTATTCTAAGGATAAGTTGACATTGAATAATTGTCGGGTATATGATAATGGGGGTAACCTGTACGGTTGTGCAATCTATTCAATCAACGGAAAAGTAAACATAATCAATTCAATTATTGAAAGGCAACACTCTACATACGGAAGTGTAATGTCATTGGAACAATCTTTTGCAACATGTTTCAATTCATCATTCAATTCAAATAAAGCTTCATTCGGTGGAGTGTTCCTACTCAAAGGTAATTCTGAATTAAACGTATCAAAATGTAGTTTTGTAAACAACACGGCACAATATAACGGTGGGGTAATCAATTCATGGTACTCACGTGCCAACTTCAATTCATCAATATTCATTGATAACAGTGCCACTTATGGTGGAGTATCATATGATGTGAATAACAGTTACATGATATTCAATAATTCATTGTTTGAAAACAATACTGCAGGGGCTACTGCAAATAATATATACTCTGTAACAACTGACTTGACAGTAAAAAACAGTATAGTACTTGATTCAAACAATAAAACGTCCATATATTGTTATAATGACAGTTACGTATTGGATGGAAACTGGTGGGGTGTAAATAATCCCCGATTTGAAATATTGACTAACGGGATAATGCCAAATAATTGGAGATTACTGAAAGTAAACTCAACAAAATCTGGTGCTAAATACAGGTTAAACGTATCAATAAACGGTCTATCTGATTCAACCGTCACTAAATGCGAATTGATGGATAGGAACATATACTTTGAATCATCTGGAGGAACTTTTAATATTTATTCATCCACAATAAGTTCAAGCATATATAACGAATACTCAGGATTATTGGATGACGCTATGATTATTGTGGACAATGAAGTGTTAAGTCCATCCACTAAAACAATTCCATATCTATACGTCAGGGATATTTCAACGAAAATCAATGACAATACCACAATAACGGTTAAATGTAATCCAGACATCACTGGAATGGTGGAAGTCAGGGTAAACAGTTCAATATTAACAACACTAAATCCGGCCAATGGAATTGCAGAGTATACATATGTTTTCAATTCAACATGGAATGTGGGAAGATACGATCTGATAGTATCATTGCGTGATGATTCAGGATATGCCAATCTAACTTGTAGGTCAATCCTAAATATCAACGACAATTACAATACCACGGTAACACTCATAGATGCCTTAAACAAGAAAGTGGTTGAAGAAGAAAATATCATAATTCCTTCCAGTTATGATGCACGTGATTACGGCTATGTTACAAGCGTTAAGGATCAAGCTAGCAGTGGTAGTTGCTGGGCTTTTGGAACACTTGCAGCACTGGAATCCGCAGTACTAAAAAGTTATGGGGAATACTCTGATCTTTCCGCAAATCATATGAAAAATACTCTTAAAAGATATTCCTTGTACGGTGACATGTATGGTGAACCTGATGACGGAAACAACGACCTGGTATCTGCAGCATATATTGCAGGATGGCTTGGACCGGTAACTGAAGAGGAGGACGCTTATGATGACCACAGCATCATGTCACCTACATTGAACAGCACAATACATGTTCAGGACATTTATTTCATACCTGCAAGAACTTCAGCAACTGACAATGATGCAATAAAACTTGCAATAATGAAGTATGGATCAGTTTCAACAGATATCTATGCTTATACTAGCGGAACAAATTCTTACTTCACAGGATATGGAATAAATCATTGCATAAGTATTGTAGGATGGGATGATAATTACAGCAGATACAATTTCTACGGTTATCCTAACAGAAAAGTGCCGGATGGAAACGGTGCATGGATAATAAAAAATAGTTGGGGAACAGGTATCGGCAATGGAGGTTATCAATACATTTCCTATTATGACACATCATTTGGAGGAATTTGGCAAGATCCTAATTATGTTTATGTAATGTACAATATGGCATTTCCATTGAATGAAAGTGAAACCTACTCAAACATCTACCAGCATGAGACAATATCAAATTACATGGACTTTTTAACGCCATCGGCATGGGTAAGAAACGTATACAAGGCCGAAAAGAACGAAAGCATTGCAGCAGTAGGAACCTTCATATATGAGGACTGTGACTATGAAGTCCATGTATACGTAAATGACAGATTATGTTATTCACAGAATGGTACAGTACTGCAGGAAGGATTCAGAACAATCAAATTAGACAATTACATTCCTGTAATTGAAGGAGATGTTTTCAGGGTTGACTTCAAACTGAAAGCACATGTTGGTGATTATACAGTAGTAACATTACAAAATACAGACATTTATAGGTCATTTTCCAAAGCAAACCAGTCATTCATAAGTACGGATGGAGAAAATTGGATAGACTTGTACACGGATTATGATAATTTAAAGAATACTGCAGCATGTTTAAAAGTATATACAAAAGAAACACCGGTAATCTATTCAACAATAGAAAAGACAGACAGTTATTACATTACCACACAGACAAAAAACTTAAACACAAGTACCGGAAGACTATCCTATAAAATAAACGACGAATACTACAAAGATGGAAATTCTAACATAATATATGTTGAAGTAACCGGAGATGGAAGATATAATATTCAGATACCATCAAAAAATATTAATCAGTATGAATACAACGTTACCGTAATATTTGAAAATAGTGATTACGTTATCATAGAAAACATCACAATAGTGACGGCAAGTAAAAATGTAACGCTAACTCCTGGAAAACTCACATATTTTGTTGATGAAGAACAAAACATGTCAGTGAGAGTGGAAATAGAAAACAATACATACAATACAGTCCTCAATAGTGGTGTTGTTCTATTATATGATACAAATGGAGCAATAATTAACAAGAGCAATGTACACAATGCAAATGCAGATTTTACAATGAATCTGGATGCAGGAACATACAATTACACATTATACTATAGAGGTTCATATGCATATAATTCCGAATACAGAAACATTACATTAAATGTCATTAAGCATCCAGTAACTATTAAGATAACTAATATTACAAAGAAAACGATAGATGATGTTACACAGATAGAAGGAATTGCACTATATGATCAGGACAAGGCATTGATTAATGCACAGCTGTCTATGGCGATAAATGGAAAAGAGGTTATTGTCATAACTGATAACTCGGGTAAATTTAACTGTTCATATGAAATAGAAACTGTTGGAAAGATTGGAATAACAGTTACATTTGATGAAAATGCCACTTATGATGGAGCAAGTAACTACACCGAGTTCACATCAAAAAAACATACTACTTCAATAACCATAAACAACATGAGTGACATTGCCTTAGGTGATAGCGTTGAAATAAGTGGAAAACTTCATGATGAAAAAAGAAATAATGTAGCAAACGCAACAATTGATATATACGTCAACAACAACAAAGTGGCTTCCGTAAAAACAAATCAAAACGGAATATACAACTGCATTTACACCACAACAACAATGGGAGTAAATAATATAACTTCAATATTCAGAGGAAATGAAAAATACACGAATACGTCAGGCAAAAAATCATTTACAATACAACAAAGGAATACAAAACTGACAATTAATCCAATACAAAACTTATATTACAATGATAAGTACACTATAACTGGAAAGTTCACTGATATAAACGGTAATCCGATAGCAAGAAATCGTATAACAATAACATTAAACAACTATAACTACTATAACACTACGGACAATACAGGTATTTATACTTATCATTTTACTGCTATTAGTCCTGGTGTGAATAATGTTGTTGTTTCATGGGGTGGAACAACAGGTACTGCTGAGTATAGGCCGTCTAATGCGACTTCATCATTTAATGTTCAGTCTAAAGCTACAAGGTTGACTGTCAATGCCATAGGTGATATGTCTTATAGGG
>CADBRM010000096.1 GCA_902797085.1 uncultured Methanobacteriaceae archaeon | reverse complement strand
TATTAAGCTATTTATATTACCAAATGGTAGATTGGACTGATAAAAAAGAAAAAGATGGTTTAAGCCTATAAAAATTTACAGCCTCAATTGAAACTATTATCAGAGGTATCCAACTTTTGAAGATAATAATCCGGAAGGTTTGATTGTTCGATAGTGTATACTATCTTAGTACCGTCATCATCATACATTGGTAACCTGTCAAAAGTATAACTCCAATTATTTACACTTGATAAGTAATATGTCCTATACAATTTACCATCTGCATTTAAATGAACAAATATATTTTTAGGTCTTGTTGAATCCTGATTATCATCATCATCCCAAGTAATATTCACTTTTGCTTGCGTTACGTAAGAGTTTCTGAGGGTATACTTACCATCTACAGATGAAACTGAACTTTGATACTCCTGAGGAACATCATCTTCAGTAATAGAATAAACGATAGTACCATATTGATTATATTTAGGCAGTATGCCAAAATCATGATACCATCCATTGCTCTCATTCAATACAACAGAAGCAATATTATTATAACCTGCTTTCAAGATAACTGTTACATTACTTGGTCTGCAGTGATTTTCATCATTATTATCAATCCACAATTTTTTAACTGATAATGAAACATAACCGTTATTTATAGTATAATCATCACCTCTATAGGTAACATAAGAACTATATTCCTCCGGAACATTTTCTTCAGCAAAGATGTAACGTATAGTTCTACCTTCTTCATCATATTTAGGTAGTCGTTCAAATTCATGATACCATCCATTGCTCTCATTCAACACAACAGAAGCAATAAGATTCTCACCATCCAATAACTTAACAGTAATGTTATTTGGTCTAAGATTATCCCTGTTATCATAATCATACCAAACTTTTCTTACATTCATATATCTATAACCATTATGTATAGTATAGTTATTTCCTTGGCGATAAACTGTAGAACTATATCCTTCAGGAATATTTTCTTCAGTAAACTGGTAAGAAATATCTTTTCCGTCCTTACATTTTGGTAAATTTGGAAATGTATGATTCCATCCATTGCTCTCATTCAACACAACAGAAGAAATAATTTCCTCATCATCCAATAAGTTTACAGTAATGTTATTTGGTCTAAGATTATCTCTGTTATCATAATCTTCCCAAACTTTTTTAACTGTAATATTTATTCTTTCTGGAACATGCCTATTAGTTACTGTGAAAGTAAATTGACATAATTACGATTATTTAATGTGTACTCGGATGTAGTATTAGTACAACTAATAAAATCATAATAGTTAACTTTAGGTTCATTTATGGTGAAATTATTTTCTACACCATTAGTATACCTATCCTTAACAAGAGAACCTGTCCATTCCTTAGATTTATATAGATATAATGATGAACTGGAAGTGTCATTTTGAACAACATATACACGGATACTAGACTGTGGACGTTTACCATCCTGATTATTATTATCATCCCAGTTTTTTATTACTGTTATGTTTACTTGTTCTTTCTGATGAGTAAGTGTAAGTGATGACGTGTGTTTACGAGGCTCTGCTGTTGTAGTTGAAACTATAGTAGTGTTTGTATAATCCGGTATTTCTTCAACCAGATAAGCGCTATAATTTATTACTTTATTACTTTCATTTTTTGCTGGTAATCTTTTAAAGATATATTGCCACTTATTTGAACTAACAAGCATTTCATTGGTTATAGTTACTTTTTCACCACTTGCAACGTTATTTTTATACAATTCAACTTGAATGTTATCTGGTCTTTTTCTATCATTATCATTTGAATCAGTCCATGTAACATTAACTATGCATACTGTATAATTATATTTTGCTGTAATTTTTGTTGTATTACTATTTACTGTACTTGATAAATTAGTATAATATTGAATAGACTCATTTAGTCTACAAGAATATGTAACCGTATTTTCATCAATTTCCTTAGGTAAATCATAAAAAGTATAATTCCAGTAATTGTTAGTTCCATAATCTATGTTGTTAAGGGTTACAGTAGCGTATACCCGATTATTTGAACCATATTTTGCATATAAATCTATTTTAACAGAGTCTGGCCTGTCTTGTGCTAAGTTAGCATTATCATTCCAGGTTATATTTACTGTCCAATTAGTTTTATCTACATCATCTGTTTTTACATTTAATTCTTTTAGTTTTTTAGTTATTGTTGATTCTTCACCAATATTATTTGTAATATCTTGTTCTTCATTTGTGAAAATAGGAGTCATGTCTTCACTTAATGAATTGAAGTTTTCTGATCCACTCTCTTTTTTGTTATCATTGCTGATTTTATTCAGACCCGATATTGATACTTGTCCAGTTGTGTACAAAGTATCTGTGAATGTCGCACTGTTTTTACTGGATTTGTTTAAAGAATTATCTGCAGTTTTTTCTTTTGTGCTTATTTTTTCTACGTTTGCATCCGATATACTACTTACTGTAGTTGTATCGGATTGTACCATTTTATCCACATCATAGTTGGCGGGTGTGGATAATTTATTTATGTCTTTTATTGCCTGTGAACTATTGCCAGTGTCAGTTGCTGACACCATTCCTACTCCTAGAAGTAGTACCAAAATCGTTACAAGGAATAGAAGACAATATTTATTTTTCATTGTCATGTTCGACTCCTTAAACATTGAACTATTTTAAATTGTTTTTGGTACAAAACAGTTTAAAATTAAGCTAAACTATAAAATTGAGAATTATATTCAATTATTTACCATTTAGCTATATAGTATACAATTTATATAATATAATGTTTCTTAATAAGATTTTCAATAATTTATTTAATGAATTAATTAATTAAAATGATTTATTCCCATTTTATATAATTTTATATAACTATTATCATTATTTTATTAAACTATATGATAAAATACTTTATTTTAACAAATATTAATAAGATTAACACCATATGATAAAGAAAAAAATAATTAAGTTTTTTGACAATTTTCTACTTCAATCAAACTTTTATTATCAGAAGTTTATTTTCCCAATGAATTTATTACAAATTAAATTATACGTGAAATATCCTAAAAATATTTAATCAGATTAAAAAATAAGTGAAATAACCCATTTAAATATGATATTATATTTATATCAACATTAAATTCAAAAATAAAGAGCAAACACATTTTTTTTGAATCGTTTAATCTTAACAGTTACTTTACTATACCAAAAAATAATAATTTTATATTTAAAAAATTATTTGATTACTGTTTAACATCCAAATATTAAAAAGTAGCATATGAAAGAATTTCCCTTATCAAGAATTTTTCTTATAAAAGAAACATGAAAAATAAGGTGTTTCCTACTTCAGTAGGCATTTTATATATTTACATTTATTATTGCATAAGGCATATGTGAACTCAGGTCACTGATCCAAATCCATTATAATAATTCTGCATCTTGTTACCGAAAGCTTTATATAACATTGTTAATTAATAGTATATTGTGAAAAGAAAAAAATAACAATAGTTATATCACAATAATT
>CADBRM010000095.1 GCA_902797085.1 uncultured Methanobacteriaceae archaeon | reverse complement strand
GGTATTCCGAAGGCATCTGCCCTACATTGTGTACAAGCTCTGAATACTGGAAGATATTCTTCTACTTGTTCACGCACCGTGCTTAATTGTCCACAACCTGGCTTTGGATAATCCTTAAATTTGTTCAAAGGAATTAATGGCAGCACATTCATTATTGAGGCACCTTTGCTTTTAACGACTTTTGCTATTTCCACTATGTGTTCATCGTTTACTCCAGGTATCAGCACACTATTTACTTTAATTATTATTCCTCTTTCTGATAATAATTCTATTCCACGTAGCTGGTTTTTGAGTAGTATTTCAAATCCTTCCTTTCCATGATATACTTTACCGTGATATTCTATATCATCATATATCTGTGCACCGATATCCAAGTCCACAGCATTTATTGTTATGGTTACCGTCTTTACTCCTGCCTGTGCTATTTCATCTGCATAGTCAGGTACCAGCAGACCGTTGGTACTCATACATAGGATTAATTCAGGGAATTCATCACGTACTCTTCTAAATAATTTCAGTGTATCCGGATTTTCAAGGGAATCACCAGGTCCTGCAACTCCCACTACACTTATTGGCATCTTTTCTACTGTTTCTCTGATGTGTTCCATTGCTTGGTCTATTGTCATAATACAAGAGGCTACTCCTGGCCTGTTTTCTGTATCGTTTATTTTTCTTGTACAGAATCCACATTGTATATTGCATTTTGGTGCTATTGGAATATGTATTCTTCCTACTTTGTCATGTATCTTTTCATTGAAACAGGGATGTGCTTGAGTTACATGAGCAAAATGTTTCATGTCATGTTTTGTCATGAAAACCCTCCTTATAGTTAATTTTTTTATTGCGCTTTAACTTCTTCTATTACTTCATTAAATTTCTTGTTCCATTTTTCATCGATTATTTCATCACTGCTCATTATGCATATCAAGTTTCCCTGGCTTGCATTTCTTGTCATACGGAATCCTTCGGGCATTATTCTGAATAATGCATCGTAGACTTTCCTTTTTAGTTCTTGTGATGGGTCGACTACAATGATGTTTTCAGGGTCTATTGTTGGGTTTTCTATTTCAATTTTATATCTGTCCGGTTGTGAAACATTATTTCTTCCTTCTTTTATCCATAGTACCCTTAGCAGATCAGGCAGGTAATTTTCGTTTTCTACGAGTATTTTCAGTACGCCCTTTTCTGTCTTGTATGTTGCCATGTCTGTAAGATATATCGGTTGTGATGCTTTTTCCAGTTTGACTACGCCAATGAATAATGCTTCTCTTGGTTCGATAAATATTTTTATTGCACTTATTGCTCTTGCTAATTTTAAGTCTTGAAGTGTATGTCTGAGTAATGTATCATATACTTGTGCACCTACTTCGTCGTAACACTCTACATACATAATTTTTTTCCTCCAAGAATTTTATTTAAATCGTTTACTGTCATCAATATCTGTGTCTTTTAGACCGGATACCAACATTGCTGCACCTACTGAACCAATATATTGTGAGTATCTTGGTACTACTACATCGATTCCTCCAAGTATATCATGTACTGCATCCACTAATCCACCGATTAATGATGTTCCTCCCACTTGTATTAACGGTTCACGTACATCAATTTCCTGCAGTTGCTGTTCGTATACCTGTTCTGCTACGGAATGACATGCAGCACTTGCCGCATCTGCTTTTGAAGCTCCTCCGGCCAATGTTGTTACCAGGTCCTGTATACCGAATACTATACAGTAACTGTTGAGTATTGCATTTCTGTAGTTTCCTTTTTGTGCTAGCGGTCCCAATTCTGTTATGTCTACATCCAGCCTTCCACTGGTCATATCCAGGAAACGACCTGATGCTCCCGCACAGATTCCACCCATGGTAAAGTTGTCCGGAATTCCGTTGTTTACCGTGATTACCTTGTTGTCCATACCCCCTATGTCCAATACGGTAGCTTCACCTTTCTGTGCATCTGCCAGGTATACTGCCCCTTTACTGTTTACGGATATTTCCTCCTGTATAAGTTTTGCTCCCATTGCTTTTCCTATGGTTATACGTCCGTATCCTGTTGTTCCTATTGCTTCCACATCATCCAGTTTGTATCCGGTTCCTTCGAATGCCTGTTCCATTCCCTCTTTTGCACAACCTATTATGTCACCGGTTTTTACCCAACCGGTTCCTATTACTTCATTGTTTTCCATTAGAGCTACTTTTGTTGTTGTGGAACCGCTGTCTATTCCTAATGTTAATCCTTCTTGTTTTTCTCTTGCGAGGATGCTTTTTCTTGCCACTACTGTGGTTAATGCTTCCATACGTATGAATAACTCTGATGCCTTGGTTTTTTCTGTGAATGAGTAAGTTACTACTGGTAAGTCTGTGTTGTTTTGTATGAGTCTTCGAACTTCATTTCTTGCTATTGCTGCTTCTGCACATCTGAAACATGTACAGATAAATACTGCATCTGCCTCATTTTTTCCTTCGACCAGACTCATTGCTCGTGCTATCATCAGTTTTAAACTTGAACTTGCACAGCTTAAACCGAATTTTTCGTATGCTTCATCTATGTCATCCAGATTTACATCTGGCATTACCATTTGTGCACCGAATGTTTCTGCAGCTTTCTCTATTTCTTTTTGTACTCCACTATATTCTGTTCCACAGGACAATTGTGCAATTCTAATCATCTGCTTCATCCTCCCCGTTGTTTTCTAAGTTGTCCAAAAAGGTGTTGATTTTATATACCATTTCTACTGTATCGTCACGGCTGGTTGGATAATCTAATTCTAAAACTGGAATGTCTTTTCTTCTTAGTGAGAATACTGTTAATTCCGATGATCTGGCACAACCCACACATCCGAATCCGTATGGTGCTTCATTCATAATGATTGCTGCTTCTGCTTCTTCTATAATAGGACCAAATAGTGACATACGTCCGCGTACTCCTGATGGCACTTCTATTGCAGCATATTTTAATCCATTGATTGGATCATCTTCTGTCATGTTGAAAGGTGGTGCATCCAAATCAGGAGATGTTACCTTCTCTTTCATTTGATTCTGAACAACCAACGGTTCATGTCCACTTCTTACTATCATATCTGCCAATATCATAGAGTTTGGTGGAAAAATTGCAACTTTCATAATATAACCTCTATTTCTTTATTTACTGCTTTCTTCTATGATTTTTTTTAGTTCGTTTAGCGAAATTTTTTCTCTTTTCGGCTTTAGATCAACAGTTAAATTATCTTCATTGTATATTTTATTTTTATTATCCAGGTTTTGAAGAAAATCGTTTACTCTATTTATCATTTTGATTATTTCATCACGATTTGTCGGATAAGCTACTTCTAATATTGGTATTCCCTTTTCTTTTAATAAGTTTACTGTTAGCTTATGATGATTTGAACAGGATACGCAACTAAATAGTATCAATTCATTCAATAGATTATACATCCTTTTATATCCCTTAGGAGGTTGACCTATTATTATTGCTGCTTCCGATTCCCTGATTATTCTGTCGAATAATGATAATCTTCCCCTTACACCGGACGGAGCTTCATTTGAGGTATATTTGTTACCTATTAATGTTTCTACTCCCGTCATTGTAAATGGAGGTGCATTTTCATCAAACTTCGATTCATCATAAGGGTCTTTCTGTCTTAGTTTTTCTTCAGTAATATTAGTTGATGATAAGTATTCATGACCATTCTTTGTTATTAAATGAACAATCATCATTGCAGCATCTGGTAATACTGCTATCTTCATCCCAAATCGCCCCTAAATAACTTATTTTTTTGATTGAATTTCCTTGACTATCTGACTGAATTCGTCTACGGGTATTTTTTCCGGAGGATTTAAATCAACATGCTTCGGATGTTCTAATGCATAACTTACCTCAGGCAGCAATTTGTATTCTGCTTCGATTTGATGGAAACCCTCTCTTGCTCCACCCCTTTTTGCCCTGCATCTTCTTGGATCTCCCGGTGGAAATCCTCTGAATTTTATGAAGATGTGAGTTGGGTCCAGTTCTCTTGCACGTTGAACTGCATACATTACATCATCAGGATAACCGTTCAGGTTTGCACCGTAACATGTTAAACGAATGTTTATTGGTACTTCCAGTAAATGTAAAAAGTTTAATAATTCTTTTGAACTTACTTCACATCCAGGACCCAATATTATCATTCGGGTTATCTTATCTTTCTGATCTGAATCCCTGTATGTCCCATCACCCATTGGAATATGACAAAATTCTGTGTCAATGTCCTCATTTTTCTTTGACATAGACTGTATCTCCTTCTTTAAATGCTTTTAAATTATCGAATCCACTCACAACTTTTCCAATAATGTTTGTACTTTGGAATGATTCCCCTGTTGGACCAAATTCTTTGTTATCTTTGAATCTGATTCCTATATTTCCCACATGTTTACATGCAGTATTGCTTACACATATTTCCCATGCTTCAACAATTTCATCAGGTGTTTTTTCCGGTATTATTCCTTTAGCTTCCTTGTTTACAGAATCGAACATTAATATATCCATTTCCTTTAGTGCCATATAAACCTGTATATGTCCTACATCACCGTTTAGAAGACCTGTGATTTTTCTAAAGTACCATACTGTTCTTGGACTTTCATCCTCATATAATTCTATTTCCACGAAGTCATCCTTCGGAACACCCAGTGTCTTGATGTGTTTTGTATGGTCAATTTCAACGGTATATCTTGGATCCTGTGCTACGATTACTGCATCATCATCGGTTACCCCATCACGTTCGTGAGTTATTCCCCTGTTATCCAGATAATCTTCTGCTTCTTTTTGTGTCAGTGCCACTGCAGATATTTTTTCAGGTTTTGTGATTACTGTAATTTTTTCATTTTCCTTTACAGTGTCTAATATTTGTATACCTTTTGTAACATACCCTACAATGTTGTGGGTAGGAACTGATACTCTATCTTCCCTGTAAATATATACCCTGCCTACACCGTTACCCTGATTTCTTAAGGTAACCGTACCTCTTTTTCTTTTTTCAATTACCTCCGAATCTTTTTCCAATCCTTTTAACATGTAGTTTCCGATGAAACTTTCTGATTCATAATCTACCGCAAATGTTCCGTCATGAATTATTTTCAGGAAGTGTTCGAATGACAATGGTGCTTCGGGGTTTGCTTCGACTTCCATGTATGTAAACAATTCATTGCCTTCATTAAGTTGTGTTGAGAAGTCTGTTACTGAAGCACTGTTTATTACACTTTTTCTTTCAATAATAGGTTCGATGTTAACAATGTTATCAGTATTTTTAAGTTTTGCTATTGTCCTTTTACCACCTACAATTGTAGCCACAACACCTTTATTTTGGTCCGGAACTCCATAGACTGATCGATGTTTAGATTTAGAAAATAGTATATGAGTAGCTTCATTTGAAAAACCAGACAAACTGATTATTACATCCCATCTATTGTACTGGTACTCGTCATTTGACGGTACTAAGTTGGATACAATAGACCCCATGGCTACTTCATTTGATGTAGTCCACCTTATTGCCGTGCCAATAAACTCTGTATAATTATCCTTCCAGAAATCAGTCAATATATCAGCATTATCAACCAATTCAATAATTATACTACCTTGTGTAGTCACGATTTTGTATTTGTTCACGTGACTTTCCAATTCCTGTCTACCTTCGATTAAGGCTATAGCAGAACCCTCAATATAAGGTGCTTCTGATAGTTTAATAGCATCCTCAACAGTTGAACCAGCATCTAAGTCCATTTCAACATCATTGATTTTTACTCGCATTTTTTCGCCTCAATTGAGATGCATGCATAAGAATAATTACTATACATGAATCCTATTTTTTTAGAAATTTATATGAAGTATTTCTATAAGTTCTATTTATGATTTTAATACTATTAATAGATTTAAATTTAATAGATATCATGACAGTAAAATTAAAAATAATATATTATGTGGGAGGTTAAGAGAGGGGTTTATACGTCTTCAGAAAATCCCATAATGATTTCTGAATTAAAATCGAATACCGTTTTTGTCATATTTTTACAGGACATGGATAACTTATGATTATCACATACCTTTCCTATACAGTTTGCATTAATATGTTGAGAATCTAATAAACTTATTAATTCATCCGTGCTTTCATCATTGGCCGTCAATACAAATGCACTTCCGGGATACATTTTTAACCAACTTATCCAGTCCATTCCCTCAGGTTTAGGAATCAGTTCAAGGTCTATTTTTGCACCCATGTTTGAAGCTTCAAGCAGCATACCCAATGTTCCGACAATACCCGGATTACTGATGTCCTTGCATGCATGAACCAAGTGCTTTTTGGCTATGGTGTTCATAACCTTAATTTGGTCCTGAACATATTTTGGTGACTTGTCACTCGTTGTATCCCAATTAATTTCCGTACCTGGATATACACTGCCGTCCAAGTCAATGGCGACTATGACATTGTCGTCCATTTTCGCACCACAACTGGGCAACACATCGTTTTTACCGACTATACCACTTATAGCAACATCCAACGCTTCATAAGGAGTATCCGGATGTGTATGTCCCCCTACCATAGGTACACCGAATTTCTTTACACCTTCGTTAATACCATCCATGATCTGTTCAGTAATTTCAGGGTTTGATGAGGATAATACGTTGGTCATTCCCATTGGGATTCCACCCATCGCAGCAATATCGTTTACATTCACCAGTACAGAACAGTATCCTGACCACCATGGATTAATATCCATTAAAGATCCCCATATCCCGTCGGTAGCCATTAACATCAACATGTCATTTCCAATATCTATTGCTGCAGCATCATCACCAAATGCCAGATGAACTTTTCCTGAAATATTATAGGTATCTTTTAATTTTTCTCTTACATCTGCTATAGAGTGTTTTCGTGTAACCCCTTTAAAAGTTCTAATTGATTCAATAATCTCATTAAAATCCAATATTAATTCCCTCTTTAAAAATATAATAAAAATAAATTTCAAGTATATTATGTTATTTATTATTTTTAACGATAAACTTTTTAATATTTTATGATAATTGTTTGTCAACTATCCTGTAATCTAATTTAGATTCCTTCACCAAGTTCAATATTTCTTCCTTAAATTCATTTATACTTTCTATATGTATAGATTCCTGTCCGTCGAATATCTTCTCAAATATTTCATTTCCTATAATGTCATCATAACCGGATTGTACCTGTATTATCAATGATTCGTCCAGTTTGAATCCTTGGACAACAACCTTATCCAAATCACCATCCGTGATTCCTATTATTGGAATGTTAAAACGGTACAGTATATCGGATGACAACAATGTTGTATCATCACCTACGGATACCAATATGTCTGCATTGTTGAATCTGTATATGTCCTCTGCAGCATGATTTAAATATGCTGCAACCAAATTTTCATTTTGAATGTGTTCAATGGAACGTGGTTTTACCCCATCTGCCTTTCTTAATAGCCCCGTTTTAATAATTGCGGTTGTTAAATCAATATTTCCCAATTTTTCCAATCCGTGTTCCTTGATTTTTCCACCGGTCATTTCAACAATTTTGTTGTCCTTGGCTATTATTGTTAGCTCTTCCCCTGTAACTTTGCCGATGATAATACCGTTGAGCATTATATTTTCTCCAGGTGAGACACCGGCAACCTTTCTTTCAACCAGATTATCCTGCCTGTTGAATCCTGTCAGGTTTTTAACCAAGGATATTGCTTCTTCTGAAGGCGTTACTGATAAATTTAACCGTTTCTTTAATTCGTTTATTAAAAAAGAGTTATCGTAATCATTCCATTGAATTATTGCACCATCACTCTCCCCCGGTCTTTCAATCTGTATTAAATTAATGTTCTTGCCGGCATTATTCAACACCTTAAAACCGAAGGTATGTCCCGTAATTATTGATTTTCCATAATTCAACAGGAACAACACTTCATTATCCTCTGCCAGCAATTTGATTGATTGGTTGGGCAGTAATTTATCTTTAATATTAATTACATTTTCCATATGGGCATCTATTACGGCAGTTCGACCCATTGTACCACCAAGCCGGGATTGAACTTCACCATAGTCTTCCAAAATTTCAATGATTTTCTTTGCATAACCGGAATCAATAATTCCTGGTCCGTGTACTATTACGCCGATTTTGTATTTTTTCATGATAAAACCCTTAATGATTACTTCTTGCGTTCATTCTTTTACGTATGATTGGAGAACCGCAAATATCACATTCCTCTAACTTTGTGTCAGAAGGATATTCCTTTCTACAACCCTTACATAGTTTCTTCCATTGAATAGTATTTTTTATTCCCCTGGTTCTGACAGATTTAAACTTGAGGTTCAGCAACTTCAGAGCATTCTGCATTGAATAATCATCCGTTACTGTTGTAACGTCATCACCGTCACGTTTATGCTTTAAGCTGAGTGCCACAATATCCTTATCCGTAGAGGATAATCTCATTAAATCACCACTAGACAACAACACTTCATTAATCTCATCATCATTAGCGTAATCAACATCCTCTATTTTTAAAATGCCCTCATCCATCAAATTATTTAATAAGAATTCAGTATTGATATCTTTTATTTCATTAACCGTGGATGATGTCATCAAATTCAATGAATCCTTAGAATAAAAGCCATTTATTAAACCGGAAGCATCCAAGATATAAATTTTCATTTTGATTATTTCCTTAATAGATTAGTTATATTATTATATTGTAATCATTTACAAATAAATTATGAAATAATATAAATGATAACTAATTTAGATTATTATATGAAGTGATTAATATGCGTTTATTAGATGATATTATTGGTAAAGAAATATTAGACAGTTCAGCAAACATATTAGGTAAAGTCAAAGATATTGAAATTGACACTGCTTCAAACAGAATAGACTCAATAATAATAACTAAATCATCAAAAGGCGGTTTAACCAACAAAATTGGTTCATCAAAACCATCCGAAGAGATTATTCCTTTTGATAGAATTGCAAAAATAGGAGATAAAATCATTCTTAAAGAAGAATTAAATTTTCAATATTAAATAAGTGTTTAATGGTGAATCTATGGTAGATTATAAAGAAAGGTTATTAGAATTGTTAAAAGAGAATGATGTAATTAAATTTGGAGACTTCACATTATCTTCAGGTAAAAAAAGTGATTACTATGTTGATATGAAGAAGGCCATCACAATGCCTGAAATTTTAGAATCCGTTGCACATTTAATTACTGAAAAAATCGAAAATGAAGACATAGATAAAATTGCCGGTCCTGCATTAGGTGCTGTTCCAATTGCTACTGCAACATCATTAATATCCAAGAAACCCATGTTAATGATCAGAAAAGAAAAAAAATCATACGGCACCAGTAAACAGATTGAAGGCGAACTATTGGAAAATGACAATGTGGTAATTGTTGAAGATGTAACAACAACCGGCGGATCATTATTCAAAGCAATCAACGTTATTAACGAAAATGGCGGAAACATTACCGAAGCCTTCGTAATAGTTGATAGGGAAGAAGGTGCAAAGGAAACCTTTGAAAAGAATAACATTAAGTTCACACCTTTACTGACAATATCCGAATTCAAAGAATATCTAAATAACAATTAATTTCAAAAAAACTATTAATGAAAAAAAAGAAAAGACTAATTAATTAATCAAAGGAGTTTAAATATGAACGCAAAAGATTTACTAGGTAAAAAAATTATCGATAAAAATGCAAGAGACCTTGCAAAACTTGCAGAAATAGAGATTAACGTGAAAACTTTCACCATAGCCAAAATATATGGTTCAACAGGAAATCCACTTAGTAAAAAATATTATGACATTGGTGCTAATGATATTCTTGCTGTAGGAGATTATATACAAGTTTCAAAAACCATAGAAACTTTAGAAGAGGAAATACTTGATAAAATCCCAGAATCTGAAGAAAAAATAGTTAAAATCAACAATTTAATTGGTAAAACTGTACTAGACTCCGAAGGTAATGTTACTGGTAAAGTATCAAATGTAGATATTAATTTAAACAACTTTAAAATAGAAAATATTTCCATCTCAAGTTCATCTTCATCATTCGGAATATCCAAAGAAGAAAAAACTTGTACTCAAGATGATATTACCAGTATTGGGGACTATATCATAATTAATAAAACTTTAACTAAAAAAGAAGAAGAATCTGAAGAAACCGGAGAATCTAAAGATTCAGTAAATGTTGATATAGAATAGAATATAGAGATATATTCTAGTTAACTTTTTTTTAAAGATATTTTTTCAGTTCTGATAAATTGCTTTCAATGAATTCTTTAGCTTTCGGTTCAGACAATTGCTTATACTGTTTTTTTCCTGATTTTTCATAAGCTTCTTTCATAATTTCCTGCAATTCTTCGGTATCTGAATTCAATATGATGTTTAATTGTTTTTGTTGTACTTCATTTAAAGAACCTAATTTAGAAACAACTATTGACTCGAATTTTTTTACTACATTAGTGTTTCTTCTTATCATTGTACCTAATGCAAATGAAGGAATTTTTGTAAAAAGGAATTCATATCTTTTAACATCTTCATATGTAATTTTTTCCTCTGACATTTTTTCACCTATAATAGTAGTTATGCTATAGACATTTATAACCGTTTCCTATTTTTGCTTTCATTATTCAACAAAAAGATACTTCATGGACAACTTATATTACTGCACAGCAATAATAGGATAATGATTTGAAACCGTAAAAAGATTAAATTAATTAACGTTTGAATGTTAATAATATTTTTTTAGTTAAAAATCACTTATTAAGCATTTAAAAAGTAATTATTGAAAAAATTAATTATATAGTTATTATAAAAATTATATTAATAACTAGTAAAGGAAGTTAATAACTAATGATTTGGGATGAAGAAATTGAATGCATGTCTAAAGAAGACATGGAAGAACTACAATTAAAAAGATTACAAGATGTTGTAACAACGGCATTTAACAAAGTACCATACTACCACAAACGATATTCTGAAGCAGAAGTTTATCCTGAAGATATAGAAACTCTAGCAGACATTGAAAAACTACCTTTTACAACAAAAACTGATTTAAGAGCTTCATATCCTTTCGGATTATTTGCAGTACCTCAAAAAGACATAATCGAAATACACACTTCCAGTGGAACAACAGGTAAACCTACAGTTTCCGGTTACACAGAAGAAGACATTGACATTTGGGGAGAAGTTATGGCCAGAGGACTAACCATGATGGGTGTTGATGAAAATGATATTATTCAAAACACACATGGTTATGGTTTGTTTACCGGCGGATTCGGTGTACACTATGGAGGTCAAAAGATTGGTGCAACGGTAGTGCCAATATCTACAGGACAGACCTTAAGACAAATAGAACTGATGAGAGATTTCCAAACTTCAATGTTAATCTTTACACCATCATATGGTCTGCACATTGCAGAAGAAATTAAATCCATGGGTATTGAACCAGAGGATTTAAATCTTAAAGTAATTGGTTTTGGTTCTGAAAGCTGGACCGATGAAATGAGAAAACAAATTGAAGAAAAATTCCAAACACCTGCCTATAACATCTATGGTTTAACCGAAATCATGGGTCCTGGTGTTGCAATGGAATGTGAAGATCAGAATGGTCTACACTTGTATGAGGATCATTTCTATCCTGAGATTATTGACCCTAACACCATGAAACAGTTACCGGAAAATTCACAGGGTGAACTTGTTCTTACAACATTAACCCGTGTTGGAATGCCTCTTATTAGATTTAGAACAAGAGACGTCACTAAAATACACCATGAAAAATGTAGCTGTGGAAGAACTTTGGTAAAAATGGATAAAATTAGTGGCAGAACAGACGATATGCTTAAAATCAAAGGTGTAAGTGTATTCCCATCACAAATTGAAAAAGCATTATTGTCAATTAAAGGTGTGGAACCACATTACCAAATTATTCTCACAAGACCTGATGTTCTTGATCAAATAGAAGTTAAAGTTGAAGCTTCACCGGATATCTTCTTTGATAACGTTAAAGAATTAGTTGGTATCAGGGATAAATTGGCTCAGGCAATACATGATGAAATCGGTTTAAGAGTAAACGTTACATTGGTTGAACCAAAAACCATTGACAGGGTAGAATCAGGTAAAGCTGTAAGGGTTATTGATAAAAGAAATGAATAGGAAGTGAAAATATGGCTGATGAATATGTTGATCAATTATCAATATTTTTAGAAAACAAAGAAGGTAGACTATTTAACACCCTGGATGTTATTGAAGAACTAAACATTAACATCAGAGCATTATCTATTGCAGATACTTCTGAATTTGGAATCCTAAGATTAATTGTTACGGATCCGCTTAGGGTTAAAGAAAAACTAGAGGAAAAAAATTTCATTGTAAAAATCACTAAAGTATTAGCTGTAGCTATTAATGACGAACCTGGAGGACTTAACAAAGTATTAAAAGTCCTTGACGACAACAACATTAACCTTGAATATTTATATGCATTCGTAGAACAAAAGACTTACAATGCTATAGTAATTTTAAGATTAGAAAATATGGAAGAAGGATTAAAAATATTAAAAGAAGGAAATTCAAATATCATCTCTTCAGAAGAGATATATTCAATGTAATCCTTTTTTCCTTAAACTATTTTTTTATTATTTACAGGAATTATATCCTGCTTCAAATGCCTTTAAGTTTATTTCTATTGATTTTGGTGGGAGATTCTCTTTCATTATTTCTATGACATCATCCTTTTCAAGAGGGAATGTGGATATTGCTGTTGCAGCACCCAACATTGCCATGTTCATACTTAAAGGATGTCCTGCATCCAATGCAATTTGATTTGCATCTATACCATAAACTTTTGACACATTAGATTCCAATTCTGACAGTATATCTTCAACTTCAGGATAATCCAGGTCTTGTTGATTGATGGTTGAAGGTAATACTGGGGTGATGTTAGTTACTATTATAGAATCTTTATTTGTTTTGTTCAAAGCCCTTAATGCTTCAACCGGTTCAAAGGAAAGTATTAAATCTGCTCCCCCTTCCTGAATGATAGGACTTTGATCATCACCAATTTTTAACTCGGTAGATACAACCCCACCTCTTTGGCTCATACCGTGAATCTCACTCATCACAACATTCATATCATTATGTAATGCAGTTTCACCAATTACTATTGATGTTTTAATGATACCCTGACCACCAATTCCACAAATATAAATATTATATACCATATTATCTACTCCTTCTTAAAGATTGCATTTGTAGGACATACTTCTGTACATACTGCACATTTATTACAAACTTGGTCGATTGTAATTTTTCCATCAATTTCATTAATACTTGGACATGCCAATTTGTCTACACAAATGTTACAATGAACACACTTATCATGGTCTACAACAATTTCATATTTCCTTTCCCGTATCTGATGTTTATTAATTAGATTACATGGATATTTAGCTATGATTACTGATACACCATCATAATTAAGTGCTTCCTTATAGATGTCTATCATTTCTTTTACATCCAATGGATTAACCTTTCTCACAAATTCAATTCCTATGGATTTAACTAATGCTTCTATAGAAATAGCTGGTGCTTCATCACCCATACCGTCAACAGGTATTCCTGGATTAGTCTGTCCACCGGTCATTGCAGTAATCCTATTGTCCAATATTACCAAGGTAAATTTAGTTTTATTGTGTATGGCATTTATGAGAGGAGGTATACCCGCATGGAAAAATGTTGAATCTCCAATGAAACTAATTATCGGCTGACCATCAGTTGATTTACTAAATCCACAACTGGTTCCTATACTTGCACCCATAGACATCAGGTAGTTAGCCATTTTATATGGAGGAGCAATTCCCAATGTATAACAACCTATATCGGATGGATGTATACTTTCCACATCCAGGTTTAAACTATTTATTGCTTCACGTGCCGCATAGTATGATGCTCTGTGTGGACATCCGGAACATAATGTTGCCGGTCTTGAAGGAAGTGGGAT
>CADBRM010000094.1 GCA_902797085.1 uncultured Methanobacteriaceae archaeon | reverse complement strand
ATCTAATATGAAAGTTCAATATGCAACAATAATAGTAAACGATATGGAAGAAAGCAAAAAATTCTATACAGAAACACTGGACTTCAAAGTAGACAGAGAATTTGATTTACCCTCTGGAAAAATCACTTTACTTAAGGGTACCGGCGATGCAGGAATAGAATTAATAGAAAACCCATCATTCGAAACAGGAATATATTCTGTAGGACTGGATGTTACAGACATTCATCTTACAATGGAAAACTTAAAGGAAAAAGGTGTCAACATAGCAATGGAACCAACCCCCATATCTGTAGGATTAATGGCAAGGATAATAGATCCCAATGGAATAAACATTGTAATTATCCAACATGCCAAAGAATATCATTAATTATTTGATATGCATTGTTTAACACACAAAAAAAGTTAAAATCTTTCAATGACATATATAATAATACTAATACGAAAGAAGTGGTAATATGTATTTTTTAATTAACGAACACCTAGATGAATGTACTCAAGAGGAATTACTGACCAGCAGCAAACAATACGTCGCACTTCTTTCATCGAAGGAATGGGAACTCCAAAAAAGCCTATTTAAAATGGGTATAGATTTCGAACCCAAAACTACAGATATACACGTAACAAAAGCTGAAGAAAACTATGACTCCATCACAGGAACATTCTTTGTACCAAACAGACGTGACATACAATCCGATGAAGACAAATTTGCATTTGCATTAGACGAAAAAGGAATAGTTTTCATTGATGATACATCAGCTTCCAAAAGAATAATCAATAAGATTAAACACAGAAAAAAATGGAGATTGCCTAGTCTAGAACGATTTATATACGATTTTCTCAACGAAATTATAAGAAGCGACTTCCGTATTATGGAAAGGTACGAACATGAACTTGATGACATGGAAAGAGATATAATCAATGAGGACAACGAATTAACATCAAAGAGAGTGAATGAAATACGGGCAGACATCAGGGACCTGAAGAACCACTATGAACAATTACTCGATTTAGGTGAAGTATTTGAGGAAAACGAAAATGAGTTCTTTAAAGATGAAAACCTAAGATACTTCAGATTATTCATTAACAGAGTTGAAAGACTACGTGACACCTCCAACTCAATAAGAGATTATACAATACAAATACGCGATGTATATAAAACACACCTCGACATTAAACAGAACCATATAATGACCATACTCACAATGGTTACCACAGTATTCACACCACTTATGCTAATAGTGGGCTGGTATGGAATGAACTTCAATTACATGCCAGAACTGAACTACCAATGGAGTTATCCAATAGTATTCATATCATGTATTCTGATAAGTGTATTGGTACTAGCATTTTTCAGACGTAAAAAATGGTTATAATGAATTCTAAGATAATCGCAAATGATTAGATTATTCGATGGATCTGCAGAAACATACATTTTTCATAAAAACACGAAATCCATCACCAATCATTATTTTTTCAAAAAAAAACATAAACTATGCTACTATTTTCATTCATATCTCTTTTAGAGATTATTTTACCTACTATACATTAAAGTATGTGTAATACCGTTATTGTTATATTATTTGAATGCCCTTAACTTATAAAGTAATGTGATTACAAAAAGATGGGAAAGAATTCTTAAAATAATATAAGATTGTTTTAAGACTATGAATATGCATATGATGAAAAGAAAAGTTGGCTAAAATTAATCGTTTTTCATCATTCAATTAGACATGTGCTTGTTTTTTTCCAAAAGCAGTTATTACAAGTTTTACATTCGGAACGTCCATGACCCTCTTTTTTCCATTCGGTTAAAAAGGTTTGGCTTCTGACAAACGGTCTTTGCATAGAGAAAAATTCGATACTACTACTGTTGGTCAAATCATTTATAACATCCATATCTGACCATCCACCACCTAGAACTACAGGTACTTGAACTTCACGTGATACTTTATCAGCAAATTCAACCAGCATGTTTTGATTGGATGTTCCCTTTCTAAAGTACTGTGGTGATAAGAATGTTGTGATTTGTAAACTATCTGCACCATTTTCACTTAGAATTTTACATATTTCTACTGAATCATCAAAATCCTTATATAAATTCACACGACAATGAACATGCAGACCGGAAATTTCCTTTATTAGTGAGGCTGTAAATTTTTATAGGCTTAAACCATCTTTTTCTTTTTTATCAGTCCAATCTACCATTTGATAATATAAATAGCTTAATATTCCATTTCTAGTTTTGTATCGTTTTTTAATTATTTCTGGATCAGTATTTCGATAGTAATTGTCTAATTTGTTTGATGTTTTTTCTATTTGAGGGCCTTTAAGGTATAATAAGTACCTGTCTATGAAATTGATTACGTGTTTTTCCATGAATTGTTGTAATACTTCTGGAATTTCTTCATATTTGTTTATATATTCTTCATATTTTTGT
>CADBRM010000093.1 GCA_902797085.1 uncultured Methanobacteriaceae archaeon | reverse complement strand
TAAAAAAAGAGGGGGGGGTTTGTATTGGATTATATTTCCAATCTTGTTCTGATTCTTTTGATGGTGTATCTGGCAAAGATGAAATTCAATACGCTTGATATTGCCCGGCCTAATGCCAATCCTGACCAGATTCCAATCAGTCCCCATCCGAGCAGTATTCCAAAGATGTATGTGAATGATACTGTGAATATCACTTCCCGTACTATTGTCCATCCCAGACTTATTGATCCCTTGCCTATTCCCTGGTAGAAGAAACTGGACACCATTCCTGCTCCCGTCAACGGTAAGCTTAAACATGCTATTTGCAGGAACCTGGTTATTTCAGGTATAAGTGCTGCTGTTTCTGGTGTGTAGGCAAATAGTGTTGCTAGCTGTGGTGCCAGTCCTATCAGGATTACGGTTACTGCCAGTCCAAAGGCTATTCCGAATTTTACTCCGTAGATGTGTGCTATGGACAGTTTTTCTCCGTTTCTTGCCCCAAATGAACTTCCACTGACTGCTGCTACCGCACTTGCTATTGCTGTAAGAGGCATTATTGCAAACAGGTATAGCCTTTGGCCAGAAGTGAATGCTGCAATACCGTATTCGCCGCTGATTGATGATATGAATACAAGGTACAGGCTCATTGCTATGCTCATTACAAACATGTCCAGGCTTGCAGGTATACCTACCTTTAGTATGTCCACTGCAATTCCGGTATCATAGCTGAAATTGTGGAGTTTTACGTCTACGTAGGTGTCCTTCTTTATCAGTATCCAATACATTATTACTGTTGCCGATGCTATTGAACTTACTATGGTTGCCAGGGATGCTCCTGCAGAACCCAGTCCCATTACATATATGAAGACAGGATCCAGTATGGTGTTTAACAGTACGGATACTATTACGGCATACATTGCCCTTTTCATATCCCCCTCACCACGTAGGATTCCGCTGGCTCCATTTGCAAACATGAAACCGAAGAGTCCCAAAAACAGTGGTGTTCCATATTTCATTGCCTCTTCCAGTGACTGACCGCTGGCTCCATATGCCACCAGCAGAGGTTCCTGGAGTACCAGCAGGATTACAGTCAGTATCACTGATGCCACGAGGAATATTAGTAGTGAGTGTTCTGCAGATTGGTTTGCTTTTTCATGATTTCTTGCTCCAACAAAACGGCTTATACTGCTTGTGGCACCGTTGCCCAGTCCAACGCTCACACCGTTGAGTATCATGAATATCGGAGTTACAAATCCTATTCCTGCAATGGCTGCCTGACCTAATCCTGCAACCCAGATTCCGTCGATGATGTTATATGATGCTGTCAACAGCATTGAAATCATTATGGGAATGGCCAAGGTTCTTACGGCTATCTTAGGGTCTCCCCTCATTAGTTCTACATTTTCATTTGACATATCTCAACCCCTAAAAAATGATTGTCCTATATTATAATATGTATTTAGAACTATAATATCTTATACAATTTTCTTCCCGTATCAGGGAGCTTGTATCTGAAAAAACTTGTCTGGTTAAGAAAAAAGGGTTTTGGGGTGGGTGGTTAGGTTTCTATTTGCTGTTAATTTTTATCAGGTGTTTTACGTACTCTGAAGACCATGCCAATGTGATTATGCTGGCAATCGCTTGACCTACGATTATACCGTACCATACTCCATGTTCTCCCATTCCAAGTATGATGGCAAACAGGTATGCACATATTATACTGAATATTACCGTACGCAGTATTGTCTGCACCATTGCTGTAAGTCCCTTTCCCACTCCCTGGAACAGGAAAGTTGATGGTGCACCTACACACATGAACAGGTAGTAGAATGTCATGCATCTGAGGAATTCAACCATAGTACCGGCCAGATGTGCACTGCCAGTACTGTATGAGAAGAGCATTACAACCTGTGGAGCGAAGATGTACAGCAGTACGCCGGTAATCACTGATACTAGAAATGCCAGTTTCATACTGTAGCGGTGTGCAGTTTTGATGTTTTCGAATCTTCTTGCACCAAGGTTTGCTCCTACGATTGAGACCAGTGCAGTTGATATACCTATTATTGGCATTGTACCCAGTGACACAACCCTCCAGCCGGTAGTGTAGACTGCCACTGCATCTGTTGTTGCAACGGTTGTCAGTATGGTTGATATTACTGCGGTCAGTATGGCCGTCATCAACAGCTCAAGACTGGCAGGTATACCAACTTTAAGTATGTCGTAACTTATTTCCTTGTTGAATTTGTAGTTGCTCCAGTACGGTTTGATGTACGTGTTGTTTTTAATGTAGAACCAGTATGCTATGATGAGTATTACCAGTCCGCTGGATATGAGTGTTGCCAGTGCAGCACCCTTCACTCCGAGATTCAGCGTGTAGATGAATATCGGGTCGATAATGATGTTTATTATGCCGCTTATTGCCATAGCAATCATGGTACGGTTTACATCACCCTCAGCTCTTAGTATACCATACATTGCATTTGGCAGTACGAAGAATATTGCTCCTGCAAACATTATGCTACCATAGTCCATTGCATAACCCAGAGTATTTCCTGCTCCCATAGCAGTTACCAAGGGTTCCAGTACCAATAGAAGAAGCACGGTCACAATCAGCGATATGACTACCGTGATTAATATTACGTGTACTCCACCGTTGTCTGCCCATTGCTTCCTCTGTTGTCCGATATATTTGCTTAAAGCCGATGTTGCTCCGCCACCCAGACCGTTACCCAGTCCAACCAGTATTAAAAATAGTGGTGTCACAAATCCTACACCTGCCAGGGCATCAGACCCCAATCCGGCAACCCATGCCGCATCAACCAGGTTATAGATACTTACCAGCAACATGGATATGATTAAAGGTACCGACATTTTACGTACCGCTATCGAAGGATTGCCGAGTATTGTTTCAACACCTTTTGTCTTTACGTCATCTGTGATATTATAACCTCCCTGAATAATTATGAATTTCAAAAATAAATTGCTATTATAATATCTGTTTTTTTAATCGGTTAAAAGTTACTGTTTTACGAAATTCAATTGAAAATAAACAATTTTTTTGGAAAAACTGCATGAATTTGTTTTTTTTTAAGCTCTTTTCCGTCTTGAAAAAAATGATTCAACATTCAGCTTTCCATGATCCACTGGGAATGACTGATTGACAGTCCAAAGAGGGCCTAAGCCATATATGTTACAATCACTAAACACGAACAGATACTTAGACAGATAAAAGGAGAGTGGATGCAAAAATAATATGCTTACTAAAGGATATAAAATAATGAAAAGGAAAGTTAAAATAACAGAACGATTCACAAAAAAACAATAATAAAAAAGCAACATGCAATATGCAACAAAGAAAAAAGCTGATTATGAACAAAAAAATGGCATAGAAAAAACACCAAAAAAAGATAAAAAAAGAGAAAATCTAAGGAGAATAGATAATACCGCTACCGCCTGAACCAAAATAATAACCGAACTTGGACTTGCCACTGCTGCGACTTCTGGAAGAATAATAATCATACAAGTCCTCAGAGGCATACTCCTCCTGCTGCTGGAGATAATCGGAACGCTGCTGATAATAATCGTCAAAGTAGGACATTTGCTCCCTGGTCAAATCATTACGATCAATATCCAAAATAGGAATAACAGTACCATTCCTGTATTTCATAGTCAACAGAATATAACGACCATCATCACGCTGAACACTGCGGGTAATGAGGATAGGCTCGGAAAACTTGAAAGACCCCTTAGTCGCATAAGCAATACTACGAACACGCTCAGTAGGAACAAAGAAAGTAGTATTATCCAAGGTATTATTCACATGAGCATACTTCAGACCGGTATCACCCTCATAAATTGTGGAATTATGATCATTATACTCGAAGATAAACTCATCCGGAAGAAACTCATGCTCAACCTCATACTCCTCAACAGCAAAACAGCAGGGAGCAAGACACAAGGACACAACCAACAGCAAAACAACACCCAAAAATTTCATACAAATCAACCCTTCAAACTACGGACAATATTAATAACATTAAACGTCAGACCGGCAACACTGGAAGCACTGTCAATAACACTCAAAGTAACCCTGCTGTGAAAACCAAGATCAACAGGCAAAGGAGCATTACCCCTCTTCCAGATAACTACAAGATATGATTCACCACTTTCAACCCTATCCTTAATCTCCTCCAGGGACAAACCCTCATGAATAACCTCCAAAGAATTACCAAAAGAATCCTCTTTCTTCCACTTATCATTAAGAACACCAGCCTCCTTATCATAAAAAGGATTAAGCTCAACACGCTCAGACAAAACACCAAGCTTACCATACAGGGTAACCTTCCGGAACTTAGCAGTAAACCGGCCAAAACCCTCACTCACGGGAGCATCCCTACTCTCCAAATAATCAACAACCAAAATAGAACCATTATCAAGCTCATAAGACTCAGAAGAAACATCACCCTTAACCATAGAAACCTTCGTATCAGACAAAGAATCACCTTAAATCATGTTTAATTAGATTAGTTTATTCACATTTTATTATTTATTCTTTAATTCATTATTATTCTTTCATTTATATATAGATTAATATTTTTCTATAATCTCGTTAATCATATTATATGATCTATAATAAAAATAACTATCATCACATATCTTGAATAATTTATCTAAAGTTTCTAATGAAATATTTTCATCAGTTTCTAATAATGGTAAAATTCTTTGGATAATTTGGAAGTCGAAATATTTTTTCCAATTATTAAATATTTTAGGACATTCTTCATATTTCCAAGAGATTATCATGAAATTAAGAATCATATTTGTATTTTGATTACTTAAGGATATGTTCTCATTATCTAAAACATAATATATTTTGTTTAATTCATCTACTAAAACATTATATAGACTTTTATTATCTTCAATTTGAATCTTTTGTAATTGTTTTTTTAAATCATTAATATTACTATTATAGTCCTTATTAAAATCTTCTAAATATTTTATGTCCTTAAGATCAATATTTTTCAAATTGTTTTGTAAGTAATCTAATGGGGAAATAGCTTCTAAATTAATTATGGATAAATTATTTACTATGTTTGATTTGTTTTTAATTAGTCCTGTATAGAATATGGTTAAATTTGCAGGGATTTCATCTTTTTTGAATAAAATTCTTTCAATATTGCTATCAGAAACATTGTCAATTATTAAAAAATAATTCAAGTTTCTATTTTCAAATGCATCTTTAATAAATTCATTAATTGTTTTTTGTGAAATGTTATTTGCATTAACTATTTTATAATATGATTTATTAGATTCATTTAATAATATTTGAAGGTCTAATTTTTTTAATCCCTTTTCTTTTGCTATATCTAAATAATCATAAAATTCTTTATTTTCTTCCTTTTTGAAGAATAAACGAGGATTAATATTCATTCTTCCTTTTACTTTAATTCCATCAACGACAAAATTGCATTTATCTTCATAAATTAATTTAGGAATTAAATTTATAATACTGTCTCTTTTAATTGCAAATCCATTACTCGTCTTTGTTTTTCCAATTGTAAAAAAAGAATCTATAGTTTTATTTAAATGATTTTCTTCAATGTAATATTTTGAGTAGTATTCCTCTAATTTAGTTTTTCCAATGCCTGAAGTTCCATTTAATAAAAGAATATTATTTAGTTTTAAACTTAATAATAATTCTTCTATAGTGTTTGAATAATAATAAAGGCCTTCATTATTCAAATAATTAATAAATTGTGGTATTTTTTCATTCATTTTAATCACTTAATTATCTTTCTTCAAGAGCATTTATAGATACATAATTTGGTTCAGGTGCTTTAAGGTTTCCTTCCAAGTTTTTTGTAGCTCCTACAGTAATACATTCTCCTTTTTTAAGATCTTTTAATTTTTCAGCCCAATATATTTTATCTTGATTATTTGTTGTAAATTCACTAGCAACGTTTTTAACATTATCCGCAGGATTGAAGTATACTATTTGATTAGCATTATTAAAGGGATTTACTTCTGCATTTTTTAACATACCTTTTATTGATTGAGTTGCAAACCAAACACTCCACCCTTTTTTACGTCCTTCTTTAAGAATTTTTACACATGGGGAATTATCACTATAATCTAAGTTTTGTGCTTCATCTAAGATTACATTAAATGGTTTTTCGGAAGTTCCATGTAATGATTTATAATTCCATAAATCCCATAAGATGAATTCTGTAATTATTTTTTGTATATCCCTTGAATAACCATGTAATTGGATAATTATTACTTTTTTATTTCTAGAATCTAATTCAGACCATTCAAATGTACTTTCTTGTTCAAAAGGATTATACATTAAGAACTCATTCAATTGATTTAAAACACTGATGGCATTTTTGTTCTCAGAATCATCCAATTCTTCCATTAAATAATCAAAAGACATTTCTGTGCCATGTTTAATTAATCCATTATTTATTGCTTTAACCAAAGTATTCTCTTGTACTATTCCAATGTTATATACGGAACTAAATACAGATTTTATTCTAGATGCAATATCAAGATTATCTTCATCAATAAAATCACCATCAAATTCTAATTTATTTTTTCTAAATGGATTTAATGGGAATTTACTCATTTTAACATTATATTTGATTAGATCTTGACCAAGATATTCTTTTAAGTCATCTTGTATCTCAGCTGTCATGAATGCATCACTATAATCTATGATTAGTGTTGGAATATCATTTTTAGACATTTCCTTGATTAAACATTGCATGAAATAAGTTTTACCATAGCCCGATTTACCTAATATTAATAAGTGTCTATTACTTAATTGAGGATTTCCATATTCCCAATAAATTTTTTTATTTCCATGAGGAACAGTACCAATTAAAGCTCTAACATTTTCTAATTTGGTTTTTTCTTTATTATTTTCTTGTTTTTCATTGTCATTTCCTATGGTAGATTTTTCATTATCTTTTGTACTAGTAGATTCTTCATTATTGCCTAAAGTAATAATACTATTTTCTTCTGAAACTTCTTGTTCTTTCTCTTCTGATGTATGATGGATAATATCTGGTTTATCAATAGGATAATTGACTGTTCCGCTGATAGGTTCTCTTTCTGTTGTTTGTTGAATTGGAAGAGTAGTACCAACAAATATTTGATTATTTTCTTCTATTTTATTTGAAAGTAGGTCTTTTTCTTTGAATTCACTACGATTTTGAATAGTATCACATATTTCCTTAATGGATTTTGTTAATGAATTATATGCAAATTCTTCAGGTACTTCTACAATCTGAATATTATCTTCATAGGTTACTAAACATTCGGTTCTATTTTTGTTGAATGCTATTACACTACCTTCACCAATATATGGAGTTAAATCATCAGATACTTTATATTTATCATTTAATAAGAATGGTTTAGCTTCTTCAATTTCCTTAATTTTTCTTTCACTCCAGAAATCTAAGTTTTTTAGTTTGTTAAGATTTGCTAAAGCTAATTGCATAAAGAAATTTCTATAAAATTTACTTTTAAATGCATTATCTTCTCTATCAATGAATTGTGTATTAATTAAATTTATTGTATTAAATAATTGTTCTTCAGCTTTAGTTATTGTTGAAGTCGGAATTATTCCTTGTTTAACTTCAATAGGATGATAATATACATTGATGCTATTTTCTTGTATATTTATACCAACAAATAGTAGGTCATCACTAAATCTTCCTTGTAATAACGATTTTTTAAATAATCCCTCATTTTTACTTAGTCCTACAGTACCTGCAATTCTTAATATTTCCTGCATACTAATTGGTATCCAAACAACATTATGATGATTTAATAATCCATAAATATTTTTAATTGCAGAAATAATACTTAATTTTTCTCTGTTAGTATGATTGTCATCATTTATTATTCTTAATAACCATTCTCCATTTATTCCATTGAAAATTTTTATCACATTATTTAATTTTTCATCTGTAGAAGGAACATCTTTACTTTCTAAAAATCTTTTAAGAATATTTTTATATTGTTTGTTTTTATTTGTAACGGTAATGGTATCATATTTGTTTGAAGAAGTATATTGATCACTATAATGTATAATTATTAGATTTTTTCTATTGTCAAAATATTCTAAACCAAAAGAAGGTTCAATAAATGTAACCCAAAGTGATTTATCATATAATTTTTCAATATCTTCTTCATTAGGCTCAGTAGGTTTTGAAACAATACAATGATTTTTTATATAACTATCTTCCCCATTATTTTTTGTATTTTGAATTAATTCGTTTGTATTAATTGTTGTTCTAACAAGCGTAGAATGGGGATATAATAAACCTTTAGAACCAAATCCAATTCTATAACCACTATCACTATTAAAAGCTGTAGGATCAGATAAAATTCCATTTAATGATAAACCTGTTTCAATCTTACTCATATTATGGTTTGCAGTTCTAGTTTCTTCACCTAATTTATAAAATGAAATATGAGCATATTCATAATCATTATAGGATGATTTCTCATTTTTATAGTATGTTATATTATTTTGAATCATATGTAATATATCATTTTTATCTATATTGCTGGATTTAATTTTTAAATTAAATACTGAATTTAATTCATCATCATCTTCACAACTGAAAAAATCATCAAAAAAGCTTTTATCACCATTATTATATAAATTTAATTCAATTGGAATGATTTCTTTTCCTTTAATGATCTGTTTATAAAGAAAATTGAATACTCCTTTAACAATTTCTTTATCCTGTTTAATGTTTATTATATTAATTTTTATAGGGGCTTTGCTACTTTTAATAAATAAATAATTAAAGTTATCGACAAATTCACCTATTTTTTGTTCTATAACCTTAGAAATAAATTGATTTGTACTACCTATACTAACTTCTTCTTCCTTTTCATAAATAATCCATTCTTTGGCAATGTTTTGTGTAATTGGTTTAAATATTTTATTGTTATTTTTATAAATGAAAGGAACAAGGTTTTCATCATTAATTCTAGATAAAATATTTATATCCATTTTTTCATTTCTTAATTGTTTTTTAACTTCTAATTGATAAGCCATATTAATAGGGGACAAACTACTATAATAAATTCTATTGTTTGTTTTAAACAAACCTATTTTATTTATATCATACTTTTCTTTATTGCTGGATAACGGTTTATTTTCTTCGATATTCTCTATTTCCTTGTTATATTCGTTTAAAAAGTCTTCATATAATTTTTCTAAATCTGAATCAAGATAACATAAACTAGGATAACCACAATTATCTTCATCAGGTTCCATATTTTTATAATATTGAATAATATAATTATATTTCATTTTTAAAGAATCAGAAATATTTAACGGTATCTCCTTAATATTATCATTAATATCGATTGTTCCATGATAAATATTATTCAAAATGATTTGTCTTTCGTATGATAAAATTTTCTTAAAATCATCTGTAATATAAAAACTGTTTACACTTTGAGTAACTTTTGATCCATTATATTTAAAGTTTAATTCATTTTGTCTTTTTAAATTCCATATATTAAGAGAACTGGTTGGAATAGCCCTATCTCTTTCTTCTTTGATAGTTATTGGAATTTTAAATGAATTATAATTTAAATTAAAGTATAATTTTTCTTCTAATGACCATGCTGGTGATTCTTCGCTTATTTCAATAGTTGTTTCATTATCAATATTTAAGACTTGACCATTTTCTTCTATTTCTTCTTTTATTTTATTTTCTCCAGAACCTATAACTACAGGTGTCGATGTATCTTCATTTATTATTTCTATACTTTTTAATGTGGTGGTTGTAGATATAAGATAATCTGACTTAATTGGTTCAAACAGGGATTTATCACAATTTACTATTGCAATATTGAATTCATAACGTAGTTTAGTTAAATTAAGATGTTTATATACGACTCTAGCAAATGTTGTTTTATAGGGTGATGTTTCAATATTAACAATTAGTTTCTTACCTTTTACCATTGTAATTTTTTGAGATTTTTTATCTACTAAATAATTTTTATTTAATCTTTTATCAAATTCGAAATTTATTTCTACTAAGTTAGATTCTTTTGTATTAAAAATAATAATATTTCTTTTACGAAGTCCTGTTTTGTTATGATTTGTAGGTCTTTCCCAGTATTCTAAACCTGTTTCGGTGATCTTTTCATCTGATTCAATATATTCTAATGAACCATCTTCTACTGTATCATGTTGTTTAATATATGTGTATTCAGTTTCTTTCCAATTTTTACTAGATAATTTGTTTGTACAACTTGTGTCAAATTTTTTAGATAAACGTTCTCTTTTATCATCATAGTTTTGCAAAGATTCTACCATAACAAATAAATCATGATTCTTTATTAATCTGTTTTGTATAGAGTTGGTTCTAAGAGTTTCATCTAATCCAGGATCTGGAAATAGTTTCATTTCTTCTAAATCAACTATATCCACTTTACCTTTGTTAATTAATCCAAGAGTATCTTCATAATCCCAGATATTTCTTTCATAGATATTATTTACTTTAGATTCAATATCGAATTTAATAATTTCACGATCAACTTTTGATATGTTATTATTTTTGTCATATATTTCATTAATTAAATTATTATATATAGTTTTAAAATGTAGAGGCATACCTTCTGTCTGAAGATCTCTCATACCATTTTGAATACTATCATTAATATCATGACCTATAATTAATAAAAAGGTATTTTTCCATATATCTTTCTGTTCAATAACAGCATTTCTTAATGTAACCAAATAATCCATAGTTACTGAAGAGCTATTTGCAACTACTAATTTTAAATCTTTTTTAACATTAATATAATAAGTTATGAAAGGATTTCCATCTTCATAGGTATATTCAAAAGTACCATAGCTTAAATTATTTAATTGTGCTTCATCTTTTAAGTGTGAATATAATGACTGTACTTGTATTTTATCATCAAATTCAATAAAATATTTGTCTCCTGTTTTTATAGGTTCATTGATGAAGAAGTTAATTAGTTTGTTTGAAATATATTTATAAAATTCTTCTGACATATTGAGCCTCTCCACTATCACTTTTCTTATCAATATAATTTAATTTAGTTAATAAATTTTCAACTTCTGATTTAGAAGAATTGTCTAAAAATATACCTCTTTTTTCAAATTCTACAAATAAATCTTTAAGTTTTATTTTATCTTTTTTAACACATAATGCTGTAATTGTCAATAACATATCTTGATTTAAATTTAATACACTACCATATCTACCCCTGTTTTTAAGGAAATATTTTTTACCTATGTCTTCAAAGTATGAAACATATCTACTATTTGTTGATTTATCTTTAATTTCAAGTAATCTGGCATATATTAAGTTAAATAACTCTTCAAAGGTATCACTTTCAATTTCTTCAAAATTATCTTTAGTTTTATTATAAATTTTAATGAAACCTTTTAAGGCAATTATAAAAGAATCGTATTCTTTTGGTTCTAAATTATTCACATATTCTATTAATTCTGAGTAAATAAGTCCTTTGGTTCCTAGAATTTTGTTTACATAATCTATAGTGTATATTTTATATAGTAAATATCTATTTTGACTCTTAATTAATCCATAACCATTATTTATTGTTTTTCTATTTTTACTTGCATTTTCTGAGTCTAAAAGATAATATAATTCTTCAAGTGAATTTAGATCATTTTCCTTTTTAAATATTTTTAAAGACAGTTGTGTTATATAGAAGAAATAATAATAAGCAAATATATTTTCTATATTTTTATTTAAGAAATCTTTATAATCTAAGGCAAATTCAATATCTTCTTTAAATACATCTGTAACATAATTTAACTTTCCAATATAATCTGATTGTATTGAATCATGTTCTAATTCAGGTAAATTATCTATAATCATACTTGTCAGTATATTGTAATTTGAGTATTGAGATTCATCTTTAGAATTAAAATATGTTTTCATTTCAATATTATCATTAAAGAAAACATCATTAAAGAAACAAGCTATATCTACTTCTCCCTTTCTAGAAAGATCTTTAGTTGGAGTAACATATTTAAATAAGTAAGGATGTACGACTTTTAACTCATTATTCTGATTTATGATATAATCTTTTAGTAAAGCTTGTAAGTATATACTATCTTCATCGTTTCTTGTTTCGATTTTATCATTATTAATTATTTCATTTAATAAATTTTCAACATCAAAATTATCTGCAAGTTTAACCTCATTAATTATTCGAGAAAATTCACTTATAATATTTTTAAAACCTGAATTAAATTTTGGTCTATTAGGTTCTCTTGTTTGAAAGGGAAATAATGTATAATCATCATTGAATTTCAGTCTGATACTATTTTTTGTTTCATTATAATTGGTGATTTTAAGTAGTTGCTCTAAATTTTCTTGATAATTCATATTTACACCCTCTCAAAACTATAAAAGTTCAATTCCGAAGTTAATTTAAATTTGATGTCATCTTGAACATTATATACAAGATAATCATTTGTCATTGTAGAATTTATTAACTTATCAATGAATTCATTAAATAATAATAAATCTTTTTGCTCACTTTTATTTGGTTTATAACCTTTATTTAATTTAGTTATGACTTCATATAATGAATAATCCAAGTTGATATCTACTAAATCACTATGATTTGCTGAAAATTTTAATTGAATAATAATTTTAAATCTATTAATATTTTTATTAATTATAGCTTTGTCTAAACCTTCAAGTTTGATATCCATATATTTAGCAATTTTAAATTTATTCAAGTTTTCAACACAAATATAGTTTTCTTGAATTTTCCCTTTCCAATTAAATATAGCCTCTTCGATTTCTTTTTTAAGATATATTAAGTTTGAAGTGTCTCCTTTATTGTAGGCCATTAAATAATTAATATAAGTCTTATATGATTCTTTAGTAAATAATTCAATAATTTCTTCTTTACCAAAAATATTTAAGAATCGTATAATACTCCTTACAATTGATTCTTTTTGTATGATGTTCAAGTCTTTCATAAAAATATTGTTATTTAAAGATTGTTTAAAAAATTCTATTTTATCTAAAAACATATACTCTTCAAGTATTTCAATCGGATTGTCCGTAACATTCAAATCCATTAGCAGTTCATCAATTACATCATTTCTCTTAATGACAGGATCTTCAAAATGTATATATTTAAGAATATCACAACCGTCAGTAGTATTAAATAATAAATTTGGTAATAAGTCATCTAAATAAGATAAAGCAGTATCATTCTCATTATATTTTATAATATTCGAAGGTACAATAATTTCATAAATAAAATTTAACAAATCCCTAGTGGAAATAATCTTTTTATATTTTATGATAATTTTTATTAGATTGTTAATGATAATATCTTGAACTTCTTTTAGACAAAATAAATTATAATTATATATTATTGGACTATTATAACCGTTTTCAAGATCCTTTTTGAATGCTTGATAAAAGGGATTATTTTCTTCTTCATTAGTAATCTTTGAGAATAATTGTGAAATATATTCAGAAGAAACATTATATTTAGCATTAGCATCAAATTCAAATAAATTATTGTCACTAAAGCTAATAATACTTACTGGATCCTTATCAAAATTATTACTAAAATCATTAACATCAAAAATATTCAATTCATTAAATATTGAAGACAAGATAGTATATTCTTTTTTAGCATAATCTGAGTCAATGAAATTATTTAAAACACCTAAATTAATTGATAAAATTAACTTCTTGTTATTTTTATTAATATTTTCATCATTAAAATGATACAATTTCTTAGCTAATCTATCAATACTCGTTTTTTGTGGATCAGCACTTTCAGTTGCATCATTAATTACTTCAAATTTATCCATTAAATCTTGACGGTTTTCATTCAAATAGGATAATAAGTGACTTTTACCATCACCGACACTACCACATAATAAAATTAATTTATTAGAATTTTTTTCAATAGATTCTTCAATTTTATTTTCAAGTTCCTCTTGAATGTCTCGTTTTACGTGTAAATATTTCTTAAAATTACTAAGATTTTCATGACTTTCAACAGCCTCTTGACTTGAATTTTTTAATCTGGTGAGTTCACCAAGAAGAAAACTACCATTAATAGGAGTATAGTCATATTCAGATTCTTTTTCTTGATCTAATTCTTCATATGATGGATTATTAGTTCCTATTGTTAATCCACGTCTTTTTAATTCCTCAATAAGTTCATCTATTTGTGTATTGTCCTTTTTTTCTGTAGGAGCTCCAGTATAAGGATTAATTTTAATAGGATTAATTGAATCATTATATTTTTCATAAAAGAACTTTAACACATGAAATAAGGATTGATGACATTCAAAAGCAGTTAATTGAGGATTTTCTACATCATCGTGATTAGCAAGGTTACCTAATTTTCTAATCTTATGACATTTATCTGAAGTTTTATAATCAATATAGTGTTTTCTATAAATATAAGTTAATTTAATTATTAGATCTTCATTACGTGGTTGTTCATATTCTAAAATAAAAATTTTATTAACCATTTTTTCCATTATTCTTCTACAAGCAATTATTGCAGGAATATAATTGTTGTTAATAATTAAGTCTTCCATTTCTTTACATTCTATATATAAATCCCCAAATTCATCTTTCAAGAACATAAAAGTATCGTTTGTCATTAATAGTGACTCCTTAATTAATTAAATATTGCAGATAATTATTTTGTGAATTTTCATATCATTTATTTACATCAGAAATATAAGCTTTCTTAATGTCATAGTTACTCATCAAATAAAAAAATAATGCTCCACCACCAATAAATGGTTC
>CADBRM010000092.1 GCA_902797085.1 uncultured Methanobacteriaceae archaeon | reverse complement strand
TGTTTGGTGTTGTGTCATTGACTTCCGTTGCAGATACTGTTGCAGTACAGATCAGGGCAATGAATATTATCAGGAATATTGCCATTAACCTATTTCTTGCCATTTTCACTCTTCCCCCATTGCTTTATCGTTTGATACTAATTTTTATTGATAAATATTCTCTAAAGTCTTCTTTTATTGAATTTTTTGCTTTAATTATTAGATTTGTCTCATCTTCTAAAGAGAATATTATGTTTAAGTGTTTCTTTCAGATATTATTTATAAATTCCTATTCTTTTTTGGATTTTTTTAAATTTGTCTGTTATTTTTTTGTTTTTAGTGTTTTATGGTTATATTTGTTCTCTGTAGCTATATTATATGGTTATGATTATTTTCAATGGATTATTGCTGTTGTTTTTTCTTTCTGTATTTATTGTTCGATTTATATCCATTCTTTTGGAATGGTGGGTTTTTTGATGGGTTTGTGTTACTGCTTTTATGGTATTATGTATTTTTTTGCCTGTCATTTTTGTGTTTGCTGCTGTTTTTTGGATTAGTATTATTAGTTGCTTTGTACATAATTATTAATGAGGTATTTTTTATAGGTTTTTCCTTTTCTGTTTTTTTATTGATTTTTTTATGTTTTTTCTGTTGTCTATTATTTGTTATTGTTTTTGTGTTGTTTTTTGTTTCTCTTTTTTTGTGGCTTTCTTTATTTAATCTTTTCAGAAGATTTTTATCTGTCTGTGTATCTTTTTGGGGTGCTGTTTTTATGTATGTAATATGATATGATAATTCTCATTTTTTGGTAGTGCCTCAGTGAGATTTTGTTTTTGTGTCTATTGTGTTTTCGGAACTTTTTCAGGATAAGCTCTCTGTTAGACACAAATATCCTCTAGTTAATTGGAGGCTGTTGGCTTAGTGCAAGGAGTGTTATGCCAGTTACCTTAGGAAGGGTATTCTTTGTTTATCGATATATCGAATTCTATGAATAGTGGGTTTTTGTCATGGCTATGATGCTGGTGTCATTTAATTAGGTATTTGTGGACTTGAAGTGGAATGTTCTCTTTAGTCCTGTATTTTTTTATAAAAAGAGTAATGATGTGGTGTTTATGTTTTGTATTATGTTCTACCATTGTGTCTTGTAGAATCTCCCGTTGGTTCATATCCACTTATTGTAGTATTTTCCGTTTTTGACTGGATTTCCTATGAAAGAAAAGGGGGTTAGTGGAAGTGTTTTTTCTTCCAATTATTGTTGGACTTCATTGATGCTATGTTTCATTGAAGATGTTTATGTCGAAGGCCCTGTTTCTGTAGGCCACTATCGTTGTACATATTGCATCTCCTGTTACATTTAGTGTTGTTCTGAACATGTCACAGAAATGATCTATTCCGAAGAGCACCCCTATTATATCCAAAGGCAATCCCACAGATACAAAGAGCATGTTGAGCGATACCATTGCCGCTGACGGCACTCCCGCTGCACTTATTGATACGAAGAATGCTATGAATATTATAGTTATGAATGCGGATAATCCCAGGTCGAGTCCGTATGCCTGTGTTGCAAACATTACTGCACATCCCTGCATTATGGCATTTCCATCCATGTTTATTGTTGCTCCAAGTGGTACTGAAAAGGATGACACCTCCTGTGATACTCCGATTTGTGACAGCTTTTCCAGTGTCAGCGGTATTGTTGCATTTGATGATGTGGATGAGAATGCAAAGAGCATTACTGTGTAGAACTTTTTATAGAATTGTATCGGATTTAATTTGGTTAATGCCCATAGAAGTATTGGGTATATTATCAGCAGCTGTACACCTATAGCAAGGACAAGACATATTATGAACTTGAACAAGGGTATCAGTCCGGATATTCCCAGTGTTGCAAATGTTTTGGCCATCAGACAGAATACACCTATAGGTGCTATCTTCAGAACCAATGTGGTCATTTCTATCATGACCCGGTTTGTCTGTTCAAAGAACTGTTTGACTATTTTCGTTTCATCCTTCAGTTTTGATAGCAGGAATCCGACTATCAGGCTGAAAATGATTATTGGTATCATTTCACCGTTTGCAAGTGAGCTGATGGGATTTTGTGGTATCATGTTCAGTATAGTGTCTGTCAGTGTTATGTTCTCCGTCAGGTTTGTGGTATATTGTGTTCCCACCATGTTTAGTCCATCACCGGGATTTATTATTCCTGCAATTGTCAGTGCCAGAAATACTGCTATGAGTGTTGTTGCCAGGTAGAATGCTATGATCTTTATTCCGATTCCACCCATTTTGTTGTTGTCTGTCAGATTGGCCGTTGCCACCACTATTGAACAGAATACCAATGGTACAACCAACATTTTCATTAGGTCAATAAATCCTGTTCCACCCAGATTGAATATGGTATCTATTAATATCGTGTCCTTTATAAATGGATCTGTAACGTTTATGTTCAGTATTAAACCTACTATGAATCCTAATAGCATTGCTATGAATATCCAGTTATTTAGACTTATTTTACTTAATTGCTTTATCATTATCTTTTTCCTATTTTTTTGTATTGTTTTGTGTGTGCAACATGTTATTTAGCATATTTAATTCTTTGATTTTTTCATTTCTTTAATCCAGAAATTTTTTTATATTATCGCTTTTATTATTATCCTTTTTTTAGGATATTCTGTTGCACTTCTCCCAGCCCGATAATTTTATATTTAATAACAATTGTTATATTAATGTTTGTATATTATTTTATAAAAGACGGAAGAAATATAACAGCGTTAATTAAATATATCATGACAACAAATATGATATTAACTCGGGAAAATGGAAAAAAAATAGCATTTAACAAAAAATTTAATTAAAATGTTTTAGCAAAATAACAGCTGAAAAACGAAAATAAAGTCAAAAATAAAACAGCAGGTGATATAATGACAGACGTAATAATTGTAGGAGCAGGAACCGGAGGATTAAGTGTAGCGAGAGAACTATCAAAAAACCCCAACGTAAACATAACGATAATAGAGAAGGGTCCACTGAGTGAAACCAAGGACGCATACAAATACTATGACCAATGGGACAAAAACGAAATGGAACTTATTAAGACCGATGTAGTAGGCGGTTCATCCGTGGTAATAGCTGGAAACTTTGTACCGACATTGGTGGATGAACTGAAAGAATATGACATAGACATTACACCGCAACTGGAACAGTTGGTTGATGAAGTGGGCATACAGACAATGCCTGAAAGCCATGTGGGAAAGATAAATAACCTTCTGAAAGATGCTGCAACAGAATTGGGACTGAAAATGCAGGAAATGCCGAAGGGAATTGATCCTGCAAAATGCAAACAGTGCGGTAAATGTGCATGGGGTTGTCCACACGGAGCAAAATGGAGCAGTCTTGATGACCTGAAGGTTGCACAGGAAAATGGTGCAAAGCTCATTACAGATGAAGCCGTGACAAAACTCATTGTTGAAGACAATAAAATCAGTGGAGTAAACACCGATAAGGGAAACGAATACCTGGCAGATGTAGTGGTATTGGGTGCCGGAGGAATCGTCACTCCAAAACTGCTCAGGGGAGCAGGCATCAAGGCTGGTGAAACGTTAGCAGTGGATCCATTCATAACTGTTGGAGGATACTATAAAGATGCCAAACAGAATAAGGAAATACAGATGAACAAGTTCGTCAAACTGCCGCATATAGTAATCGCATCACACACCAGCCAATTCCTCCTACCAAAAATACAGGAATCACATCCCGATGCTACCGAAGACGATATAATCAGTTTCATGGTTAAAGTTCCGGACAATCTTAAGGGACACGTATACTTTAATGAAGTTGTAAAAGGAATAGACTATGAGGATGCATCATTACTTGCCAGGGGAGCTGCAATTGCAGGAAACATTTTGGTCAAAGCCGGAGCCGACATTGAAAGCATATCCTCAACCCACGTCAGGGGTGCACATTTAATTGCATCAGCCAGAATAGGCGATGTGGTGGACAGCAATCTGGAAACGGAAATAGAAAATCTATATGTTGCAGACGGCAGTGTTCTCCCTGAGGCACCAGGTTTACCACCAATATATACCATTCTTGCACTGTCAAGAAGATTAGGTCAACACTTAGCTGATAAATTATGATAAATTTATCAATTTCTTCTTTTTTTTGACCTGTATAAATTTATAAAAAAAAATAGGGTTGAATAGATTATACATCTATTCTTGTGATAGTTTTTGCCACATCATCCAGGGCTTCCTTCTGATTGATTTTTTCAATAATCTTGTTGACAAGGTCAAGGTCTGCATGGGTTTCAGGATATTTTGGTACTGCCTTGCATCCACCGTCAGGTATAACGGAAACATCATACGTACCTATTTTCTTTGCGATTGATTCAATTTCAAGCTTATCCAGACTAATCAATGGACTGAATATCGGCATTCTGCAATGATATCTGGCAGCCTCTATGTTATATAATGTCTGTGAAGCAACCTGTCCTATACTGCTTCCATCCACTATTGCCAGAGCCTTTTCCTGTTTAGCTAACCTTTCGGCTATCTGATACATTCCGCTCTTACACAGTACACATGTCATGCGTGGCGGTGCTTCGGTCTGTGCGAACTGCAGATATTGTCCATATTTAATTGAATATACCCTGATTTCCTCACCAAGTGAGTATCGTCTTAAATTATCCGCATTCCTGAGAACTTTTTCAACTGTTCCCTGACCGAAAGGATCATTGTCACAGTGAAGCAACGTTACTGCACATCCCCTTTTGAGCATTTGGAATGTTGCTACAGGGGAATCTATTCCGCCACTTATCAGACAAACCACTCTTCCCTGACTTCCTACAGGCAATCCACCCAATCCCCTGATTTTCTCATGATATATGAATGTTCTGTTTTTACGTACTTCGACATATAACGTGAAGTCGGGGTTGGAAAGGTCTACCTTTGCATCAGTCAACTTTACCACTACTGAACCGGCATATGCGGCCATTTGCTGACTTGAAAAATCGTGTGTTCCCACCCTTCTGCATTTTACTGCGAATGTGTCCCTTTCCGGGTTGAACTTTCCTGACTCGGTTACCTGCCTTATGACTTTTCCTATTAATTCGGCGATTTTTTCATTGTCAGTTTCCGTTTCCTCCACCGGACTGTACGATACTATTCCAAATACCCTGTCAAGTACATCCCTAACTTTTTCATCATCCTCTTCTGTTATGAGTGTTATTCTTCCCTGGTCATTGTTGAATGTGCTTTTCAGTTCGGTCTGTATGTTTGATATTAATTTATTCTCGAATTTTCTTCTGATTTTTGGACTTTTAACTCCGATTTCTCCGTATCTAATAAAATATTTCATCTGATTTTCCTCGAATTATTTTTTTTAATTTTTAATGCTTTTTTGTTATTTTTTTCCTTTGGCCCGATAATCATATTATATAACAATAGTTATATTAATGTTTTGATGCAACACTACAGCGGGATATCATGGATAACCATATCAGATGCACAGGCAGATAATAAATAGTCAGAAAAAATAACAGCGTTAAATTCATATATCAGGATAATAATATATGATACTAACTCGGGATACTAGGAAAAAGTATTAAATAAACTGATTAAAATGAGTATAGAAAATAAGATTAAAAGATTAGAAGATTATTTGAAAGACAAAAGATGTGTACTGGGTTTCAGTGCAGGTTCAGACAGCACATTACTTGCCTACATTCTCTCAAGGGTAAGCAAGGACTCCCTGCTTGTAACCATAGACAACAACATGATGCCACAGGAATTCATTGACTACACAAAGCAAAAGGCAAGGGAAATGAATTTGGAACACAAGGTCATCAAACTTAACTTTCTGGAAGAGGACCTCTTCCTGAACAATGTAAAGGAACGCTGCTTTGAATGCAGAAAAAGGATGTACGACAACATAAGACAATTACCTGAATTTGAAGAGTACGACTACTTCATAGAAGGAACAAACATCACAGACCTGTTGGAAGACAGACCAGGCGTTCTGGTAAGGGAAATGTTCAATATGACAAGTCCCCTGGTCGAATGTAACATTACAAAGAGGGACGTCTTTGACATCATAAATCATTTCAACCTGGAATACTCAAACGACACCACATGCCTTGCAACAAGGATAAAAACCAATCAGGAAGTTAGTCCTGAACGCCTAAAACTGATTTACGACTCTGAAAGACTTGTGAAATCACACGTCAAACAGGAAAACGTTCGTGTAAGATACGACAACCAGACGGCAGCAATATCCGTCGACAATCCTCTCGAACTGCTTGATGAAAAACTGATAGATACCCTTAGAACACAGCTGCAGAAGCTGGGATACAAAAAGGTATTCCTTGACATTACAGGATATGAAAAAACTCGGCTTGAAGCATCGGTTGATGAAGATGGACAATACTACTATCGGCTTCCATACGACATCAATCTTGAAAAAACCAGGGCAAAACTGGAAAGGAAGGAACCGGATAAAACGGCTCTGAGTGACAATCTGATTTTCGATGACATCACAATAGAAGAAAACGGTAAAATCAGCATGCCACCAACCGATGACTTTGTGGAAAAATTCAACAATGTACTCAGCTGTGTAGAAAGAAAAAGCATATGAGCAGGATTTTTCTTATCCCCTCACCACCATTTTATTGGCATATAAATAACTGTTTTTATAAATGTCTTAAAAAAAAGAAAAAATGGAATGGAAATTAAAGTTTAAAAGTACCATCCAACAACAATTGTTTAAGTTCCTCCTCAATTTCCAGACCACGTTTTTTATCCGATTGTCTGCATGATACGGGAACCTCATTTACCTGTCCGTTATAGTTTATTGAGACGCTGCCCAATTTCATTGAAGGTACCCCTCCAGGACAGAATGTCGTACACACACCGCAGCCGTAACATAACTTTTCATCAATAGTCCTGTCTTCAAGATAGGCATTTGTAGGACAGTTAATCTGAGCGAGACATTGGCTGCAGTTCAAACATTTGTCTGAATCAACAGAAGGCCTATAGTCAACATCCTCCCATAAGGTATAGTCCACCGTATCAATCGGAAGGTGTCTACCATGAATATCACATACAGGCAGTGGAAGGTCACTGTTCAATACCTTAAGATTCTCCAGTATGCTTTCATTCAGTACAGGAATAGGTATTGCTATTGAATCAAATATCTCAGGTCCCATGCCTGTCTTGAATCCACCTATATAGTATGAATCCATCTGCTTAATGTCTGCAGTTATCAGAAGGTTAGGCTTTTCCTGGTTGCTTCGTGTACCATTGTCTATTATTACACCTTCGGCTCCATTGATCAGCAGTTTAGTACCTGCCCTGATTACTTCCTGTTTTGGATCGTTTGCCAACGGGTTGATTTCTCCACATCCACTAAACGAGAATGAATCGAATGGTCCGGTCATCGGCGTGGCATTGAATATTGATTTCTGTGAGGACTCTTCAGGATTTGTGAATGAGTTATAATTTTTGAAAGCCATCCTTGTTCCTATCAGTCTTGCAGTCTGCAGGTCATCAAGTGTTACTGTGGTTTCAAATTCCCTGTCCTCTATGTCTATCACCTTTATGTCAACTTCCTTTCCATCTATCAAATCCTTTATCAGGAATCCTCCACCATAATTTTCTATTGTACTGCTGTGGTTTGTTCCATATAGGAAGACATCTATGCTTCCCAGAAGTTCATTCGGACATGGCCCAGGATATGCAGGAATTCCATTAATGTAAACTTCCCTGGCCTTGTTGAATTCTCCAGGTTTTGATACTGGAATGTGGAATAGTGCAGTGGTTCC